>URAN01000112.1 GCA_900545865.1 uncultured Eubacteriales bacterium | reverse complement strand
TAACGTTCTTGAACCTTGCCGGGTGCGCATACCAACACAAGGACTTAAACGAACAGTACCGGGAATATAAAAAGTCCGCCCTTGCGGCAACAAGGAACGGACAGGCATATTGCCTAAAAAAGCACTACATTAATGATACCACAGTATATCGTTAATGTCAAGCAATCGGAGGAAAAATTTATGAATCTATATGAAATTAATCAAGAAATTTTAAATGCAATCAATAATTTAGAGGTTGACGAGAACGGCGAAATATTAAGCACGTCAAAGCTCGATGAATTACAGGAAATGTTTGAAACCAAATGCGAAAATATTGCGTGTTACATCAAAAATATCAAAGCGGATATTGATGCGCTCAAAGCCGAAGAAAAGAAATTGCAAGAACGCCGCAGGGTTTTGGAACACAAGGCGGACAGGCTCAAAGATTACTTATCAACCGCAATGCAAAACACAGGCAATACCAACATTACAACCGCAAGGGCGGCAATGTCGTTTCGTAAATCAAATGTTATTGAGGTCGATAACGGCTTTGTCGGGTGGGCAATGGTGAAAAATAAAAAGCTTTTGACCTTCAAAACGCCCGAACCCAACAAAAAGGAAATCAAAAAATTAATCGAAAGCGGCGAAGATGTTCCGTACGCCGCAATTGTCGAACACCAAAATTTACAGATTAAGTGAGGTATGAAAAATGGAAAAGTTAAAAGCAATTGACGTAAAGGGCAAAAATTACGTAATGGTCAATGAACGCCTTAAGTACTTTCGTGAACATTTTGAGGGTTACGCGCTGATTTCGGATATAATCGAAATCACACCCGACAGGGTTTGCATTCTTGCCAAAATTCTTGACGGCAACGGTTCGGTGAAAGCAACCGGAATAGCCTTTGAGGAAAAGCAGTCAAGTTACATAAACAAAACATCGTATATAGAAAATTGCGAAACATCGGCGTGGGGACGCGCGTTGGCGAATTTCGGGATAGGTATTGATGAAAACGTATCGAGTGCTGACGAGGTTGCGCACGCAATCGAAATTCAAGAGGAACAGGAAAAATCTGCGGCTAAAAAGAATAATAAAAAGTCCGAAACTCAAAAGACTGACAAAAACTCCGACCCAAAGCCGCAATCCCCGGCAGACGAAAAGGCAGTTGATGAGCTGTCGAATGATGTTACAAAAATGCTGATTGATGAAGTCATCGAGAAAGCCGCCCGAACAGGCACGGATATAAGAGCTATATGTCAATGCGCAAACAAAGCTGATTTAAGTGAGTTTACGGCGGCAAATTGCCAAAATGCCTTGAAAATACTCAATAAGAAATTACGCAAGTTAGAGGCGGCGCAAAAATGAAGCTGACGGGAAAGATAAAAGAATGTCTGATAAGCGCATTGTCAAAAAGGACGGTTATCACGCTTGAACTCGATAACAACAATTTCGCGCGTGATGAACTTGACGAATTGATAAACTGTGACAGGCTCGATATTGCCATTAAAAAATGGCGTAAAAAGCGGTCGCTGTCGGCAAACGCGTATATGTGGGTGCTGTGCGATAAGCTCGCTGAAAAGCTGAATATCGGCAAAGAAGAGGTTTATCGCCGACACATCCGCGAGGTCGGAGTATCAAGGGTAATCGAACTCAGCGAGGATATATCAAAGACCGTTTTCACGGCGTGGCAGAAGTTGGGTGTAGGTTGGTTTGTTGAGGAAAGCGCAGAGCGTGACGGAATAGTGACGGCGTTCTTGTATTACGGCTCATCAACGTATAACACGGCGCAGATGTCAAGGCTTATCGACAGCGTGGTTGAAGAATGCGAGATACAAGGCATACAGACCGCAACGCCTGATGAGTTGGCGAAGATGAAATCATTGTGGAGGGCTGAACCGATTGGTGAGTATACTTCAAACAGATAATAATAAATGTTTCTTATGCGGCGGCGGTCGCGGACTTGAACCGCTCGACAAGCATCACGTTTTCGGCGGAGCAAGCCGCAAAGCGTCCGAAAAATACGGCTTAACGGTGTATTTGCACCACAGCAAATGTCATATATTCGGCAAGAACAGCGTACACGCAAACAGAGAGATAAGAGATGAACTGTCGGTATATGCGCAAAGGGCGGCAATGAAACATTACGGTTGGACTAAAGAGAAATTTATAAAAATATTCGGAAGGAGCTGGATTTAAAATGAAAGATTTACAAGCACCGTACATAACGGATGCGGAAATATACGGAGTCG
>URAN01000111.1 GCA_900545865.1 uncultured Eubacteriales bacterium | reverse complement strand
TGTAATTGATGGTGAAGGTTCAAAGGTTATTTGCAAAGACTAATTTGAAAATTCCGGTTTATATAACCGCTTTTAAGGCAACCTACGGGTTGTCTTTTTCGTTTCAGAAAATTTTTTGACGGTCTTTTTGTATGGTGATACAATAAAGATACCGAAAATAAACTATTGAAACGGAGGAATTTCAATGAAACGAACAGTATTTGCGAGCTTTGCGGCAATGCTCATTTTATCAACTGCAGTTACCGCACAGGCGGCACACACGCACGAATATACAAAACAAAATTCAAAGGTTTATGTATGTGAATGCGGAAAGGAAAAAACACTGTATTCCTTAAAAGGCGAAAGAGTTATAACTCTCAACTGTAACGGCGGCTCGTTATACGGCGGAATTTACAAGACCGACATCACAGAAGCTGTTACGGAGCAGAACAAAATCAAACTACCGCTGCCGTATAAAAGCAGCGACTATCAGTTTGAGGGTTGGTTTACCGAAAGCGGCGAAAAGGTATCGTCTGATACAGAGTATTATTCCGATACAACACTCTATGCCCGTTGGAGCTTGACGGGAACACGCACACTCACTTTTGCCGCAGAGGACGGTTCATATATCGAGCCTGTTGTAAAACCGCTTGGCACTGCAATATCGCTTGCGGAGTTTGTCCCGACAAGATACGGCTATAACTTTGACGGTTGGTATTCAGACCCGCAAACAAAGGAAAATCGGGTAACGGATTTTACTTTCAATGAAAGCGACACCGTTTACGCAAAATGGATTCCGAACGGAACGGTGGTATATAACGCTCCGGTGGTGCAGAGAGTTTATGCGACTGATGAAGAAATCCTCGCCTTTGGTAACTACATTGACGAAAAGACGGGTGTACCCGTTACGGCACAATGGGTAGAACAGAATAAAAGATTAAATGAGCTTATGGAAATTTACAACGAAAAATTCTGTAAGTAACGCCTATCACACTTTTTGGGGGCAGCTTTTGTATAAGGAAACTTATGCAGGGGCTCCCCCTTTTATTTATTTTCGGAAAGGACTGATAACAATGCTTCAAATTTTAATGATAGTAAGGGATACCTCGTGAACAGACAGGAAAATCAAAAGACAATATATATCTTGCTCGCAATACTTTCGGTGTTTGTTATATGGCTTGCGTTGATGGTTGCAGGCTGTTATGAGGAAGGTATAAAGCTCTTTGAACTGCTTGACCGTTTGACAGTGGCAATAAATAACCCTATGAATATATCCTTTAATGAGTATAGCCTAAAAGCCGTACTCATTTTTTTGTTTCTGTATGCGATGGGTATCGGCGTGTATTTTTCGTCAAGAGAAAACCGCCGACCGGGTGAGGAACACGGCTCGGCTCGCTGGGGTAATGTCAAAAGTGTTGTCAAGCGGTATATGGATAAGGATAGTTATAAAAACATTATTCTATCTCAAAATATGCGGCTCGGCTTAAACGCAAAAAAGCACAGACGAAATCTTAATGTGCTTGTGGTCGGCGGCAGCGGTGCGGGAAAAACAAGGTTTTATGCAAAACCGAATTTAATGCAGTGCAATACTTCTTTCATAGTTGCCGACCCGAAAGGTGAAATGCTGCGGAGCATTGCACCGTTACTAATTGAAAACGGCTATGATATTAAGGTGTTCAACCTAATCGAGCCGGAAAACTCGGACGGATATAATCCGTTTGTGTATATCCGCAAGGACGAAGATGTTATAAAGCTGATTTCAAACCTTATTCAGAATACAACACCGAAGAACGCACAGCAAAACGACCCGTTTTGGGAAAAATCCGAAATTGCACTTGATTCCGCTTTAATGCTCTATCTTCTGCACGAAGCTCCGCCCGAAGAACAGACCTTTGAAATGCTGATGTTTTTAATCGAAAATGCTGCAACCGTTGAGGACGAGGACGAAAGCGGCTACCAAAGCCCTGTGGATATTCTTTTTCAAGGCTTGGAGGACGAAAAGCCGGAGCATATTGCAGTAAGGCAATATAAAATTTTCAAACAGGCGAGCGGAAAAACGGCGAAAAGCATATTGATTTCAGCGGCGGTGCGGCTTGCGGCATTTAACTTGCCGGAAATAGCGAAAATGACTTCATACGATAATCTTGATATAGGCACTCTCGGCGAACGCAAGCGAGCCATATTTTGCGTTATTCCCGACAATGACAATTCCTTTAATTATCTTGTCGGAATGTTATATACGCAAGCCTTTCAAGCGTTGTATTTCAATGCGGACAATAATCACGGCGGCGAGCTGCCTATCCCAGTGCATATTGTGATGGATGAGTTCGCTAATGTCGCTCTGCCCGATAACTTTGAACGCATACTTGCGACAATGCGGTCACGGCGTATTTCCGTATCAATTATCATACAGAATATGGCGCAGCTAAAAGCCTTGTTTAAGGATTCGTGGGAAAACATCACGGGCAACTGCGACACACTTCTCTATCTCGGCGGCAACGAGCGTGCGACACGTTCCTGACTGAAAAGGTTAGGCGTGA
>URAN01000110.1 GCA_900545865.1 uncultured Eubacteriales bacterium | reverse complement strand
TTAATATGTATGACAAAAACCCACCTGAAAATGGTGGGTTTGTCAGTAATCTGAGATGTCCGACAGGGCATCTTTTTTTTGGTTGTGTCATAAAGCAAAAGACAGTCGATGCTTGTACAATAGGCAGCGAGTTGGTGTGTGATGTTGATGCAGGGCTTTTGGTAAATCGTGTGCTTGATGCGGCAGCTGTTGCGTGCCGAGAAAAAAGAACGGTTAAAATATAGATTAAATAGGAAGAAAATAGTCGCAGTCGGACTTACTTCGTATCTGATATAAATTAAAACAAAAAACATACATATATGCAACAAAATTACAAGAAAGATACAACATCCTTATATTGAGTTTTATGTAAAAAGTGTTATAATATAGATATGATACGATCGAGAGTATTAGTCGGTCGGATATAAAACTATGTTTATAGGGGACGGATTTGAAATGTGTGGAAAAAGGAAACAAAATAAAGGATATATACTTGAAATAGGTGAAAAAAGCTTAAAACTTGACGGCAAGCCGTTTTACCTTGCGTCGGGAGAGATGCACTATTTCAGGTTCTTTAAAGATGGCTGGAGGCGGCGTCTTAAGCTTATGAAAGATTTTGGACTGACTGCCGTTCAGACATATGTACCGTGGAATTTGCACGAAAAGCACGAAGGCGAGTTTGATTTTTCGGGAAATCTCGATTTGGCGGCGTTTCTCGAACTATGTGACGAAATCGGTTTAAAGGTTATGTTTCGTCCGTCACCGTATATGTGTACGGAATGGAACTTCGGCGGATTGCCGTACTGGCTTTTGAATAAAAAAGGTATAGGAATAAGAACGTCAGACCCGATTTTTGCAGGCTGTATAAAGAAGTATTACGAGCGGCTGGCCAAGGAGTTTGTTCCTTATCTTTCGACAAACGGAGGTCCGATTATTGCTGTTGCGGTTGAAAATGAATACGGAAGCTATAGTGATGATGGTGAATACGTTAAGATGATGGGCGATTTGCTCAAAGAAATCGGTGTTGATGTGCCGCTGTATACCGCCAACGGCTGGGAACCGTTCAAACTCAAAAACGGCAGTCGCAAGGAATATTGGACAGCATTTGATACAAGGGAAATAACCGAAAACATAATAAATGCTCATAACGAATATCAGCCCGATAAACCGCTGTATAATGCTGAATTTTGGGACGGAGGGCTTCAGCAGTGGGGTGGATATTTTCAGAGAATTTCGTCTGATGATGTTACCTCACGCTATAAAGAGTCAATCGAAATGGGCGCCTTTGTAAACTTTTATATGTTCTGCGGCGGTACGAATTTCGGATTTAACAATGGCGCATTGGTTGGAAGATATGAGGCTGACAGGCCTGAAGCGGAAAACAGATATATTCCGTATATTACAAGCTATGACTATGACGCACCGATTAATGAGCAGGGCGAGCCGACAGAAAAATATTTTGCGTGTAAAAAGATTTTAATGGACTATTTAACGGCAAACGGATTTGAATTCGGCGGCACAAACGAATTTGAATATAATGCTGCTGATGACGATCATTTGCAAAGGATTGATAATGTAAAGATGAACCGCTCGGCGGATTTGCTGCAAAATATTGACGCACTTGCCGCAGAAACGGTACGGTCAAGTATGCCGATGACGATGGAGGACTTGAATCAGGATTCGGGATTTATTCTTTATTCAACCGAGATAAGATATACAGATACAGCAGAGCGTTTTGTTAATATATTCGGCTTACACGACAGGGCAACGGTATATGCAAATGGCATATATGCAGGAACATATATGCGTGACAAGAATGATGAACCGATAAAGTTTACCGTTCCCGAAGCGGGATTAAAACTTGATATTCTTGTTGAAAACCTCGGAAGAGTAAACTACGGAAATGCAATGTATTTCGATAAAAAAGGTATCTGTGACTATGTAAAGATTGAGGTTTTAAATCCTGACGGAACAATATATCCGTGGAATTATACAATGAAAACCGGATGGATCAACACATCGCTTCCCATGGAGAATTTAGACGGACTTGATTATACAAAGACGGCACGAGATAATCTGCCGGCATTTTATACGGGTGAGTTTGATGCCGTTCCCGGCAAAGACACGTTTTTGAATATGCGCGGCTGGAATAAAGGCTTTGTTATGATAAACGGGTTTAACATCGGGAGATATTGGTCAATAGGACCTCAAGAGGCATTGTATGTTCCGGGTGAACTTTTGAAAGAGAAGAATATTGTTACCGTATTTGAAATTCATACACCCAAATCGGACAGAACGCTGTTGTTTGACGATAAACCGTCACTCGATACAGTAAAGCGCCCTGTGTTTGATACCGTAACGGCAAACCTGGGATAACACAATAATGATAAAATCATCAAATACAATTAATTGAATAAAATGACTGATAAACCGTTTGTGGAGCCAATCCCTCATTTTGTGTAAACCCTTTACTAAACCTTTTGGAGCTAAATTTGAGGTTTGCACAAAATGAGGGAATGACCCGCAGGCGTTGCTCTCTATCACTATGAATCCGATCAGTTTACGGCTATTACAAAGAAAGGTTCTCGATATCAACAATTATTTATTTTTCAATGTTCATGCTAAACTATTCAAAAACAAGAATCTGCAAGTATTTGCAGGTTCTTCAGACCGCTGACAAAGTTAAAGTCAGCGGTCAAATTTTTTGTAAAAAACCT
>URAN01000109.1 GCA_900545865.1 uncultured Eubacteriales bacterium | reverse complement strand
GGCTATTTCCTTGCACCGCGCGGTTGGGAGAGAGTCGGTGACGTTTCAAATGTAGTATTCTGCAACGGCGCAATAGAAAAGGACGGAAAAATCTTTATATATTATGCGGCATCGGATACAAGACTTCACGTTGCAGCAACCACTACAGATAAAATGATTGACTATTGCAAGAATGCGCCCAAAGACGGATATACAACACATACAAGTGTTGAAAATATATGCAAACTTATTGATATGAATAATAAATGATAGCGACAGAATGTACATCCGTATAAAGGAGCAAGAATATGAACAAAACAAAAGGTCATACAAAAAATTACACTCATTATGATTACAAGTTTGAAAAAACAACAGTGCGCTATGTTATAACCGATGAAGAAAAGGCGGTTTTTATGCTGCTTATTCCAAACGGCACAGAGTGCATAATCAATGATGATTATTATACAAAGAAAATAAATGGTGAAGGGTTCCCAAATCATATGGATTGGTTCCCCGGCTCGCTCGTACATTTGCACCTATCGCATCATTCAACGCCGATGTATGAAAACAGTCTCAAGCTGAGTGAAAGCACAAAAATGCTGCGTTTTTCATCACAGGAGGTTAAAGAGGATGAAATATGCGAGATAATAACAACAACTCTCATATCTGATGAGGGATGGGAAGCAACTCAAATTCTTACGCATTACAAGGGTGAAAACGGTTTTGAGGTACAGAGCATATTTAACAATACATCCGATAACGATGTTACTCTTGAAATGATAAGTTCTGCATCTCTTGACGGGCTTTGTCCGTTCTCATACGATGATGGGGCAGCAAGTCTTGTGTATCACACATTCAGAGGCGGATGGTCAACGGAGGGTAAGCACGTTTGCCGCACTCTTCCCGAAATGAACATGGAAAAATCGTGGGGCGGTTCATACGAGTGTGAAAAGATAGGAGCGATGGGATCAAAAAGCGTTGGCAGATATTATCCATATGCCGCTCTTGAGAATATTCAGGTAGGGTGTACGTGGGGAATTAAGATAAAGCACAATGCAACCTGGCAGATAGAGTTGTCACGTTATGGCACACCTTTATCGCTCTCGTGCGGAATAGGAGATGTTAAAACAGGCTTATGGTATAAAAAAGTAAAATCGGGCGAAAGCTATAAGGCGCCGATTGCATATATAGCCGTTGCGATGGGCGGCGTTGACGAGGTTTCAAATGATTTGCTTGAAATGAATAATCGTGATATTGATGCTTACGGCGAAGAGGGTATGCCGATAATCTTTAATGATTGGGTAACTCATTGGGGGGATACCTCGCACGAAAAACTTATAAGTCTTGCCAATGTGATGAAAAAGACAAAAACTAAATATTTTGTTGTAGATGATGGTTGGCAGACGGGCGGTGTCGGTGATTGGGATGTGGATATAAAAAAATTTCCCAACGGGTTAAAGGCGTATGCCGATGAAATACGAAATATGGGTATGATTCCCGGAATATGGATGGAGTTTGAAAGTGTAAGGAAGGGGTCGAATCGATATTTGGAAGAATATGACCGTTTTAACCTTACAAAGAATGGATATGTAGTTAATAATTTGGCTTGCAACAGTGTTCCGACAAAATTTCTTGATTTAAGAAAACCCGAGGTTATAAGCTATCTTGATGAAAAGGTAATAAAATTTTTAAAGGATAACAATATAGGTTATTTAAAAATAGACTATAATGTTAATTTTTTCGGCTGCGATGGTGCAGACAGTTTAGGACAAGGGCTTATTGACCATCAAGAGAGTGTGTACAGCTTTATTAAGCGTATCAAATGTGAAATTCCGAATATTATAATTGAGAATTGCTCAACCGGCGGTTCAAGACTTGACCCGAAGATGATGGGCGTAACAGCAATGAGTTCATTCTCTGATGCACATGAGAGTATGGAAGTACCGGTAATCGCCGCAAATATGCATTATCTTATATCGCCTCGTCAAAGTCAGATATGGTGTGTGTTAAAGAACGAACATTCCGAAAGTCATATGCGCTATGTGATTGCATCGGGATTTTTAGGCAGACTCTGTTGGTCGGGGTATATAGATAAATTAAGTGATGAACAAATTGCGATGATACCCGAGGCGGAAGATTTTTATGAAAGTGTATCGCATATAATAAAAAACGGCAGAAGCCGAGTATACAGAACACAACCTGTGAATTATCGTGTTTTAAAGGGGACACAGGCGGTTATAAGATATTCGAAAAATCGCGATGAAATACTTGCCGTATGTCATTTCTTTGATGAACCGGATGAAATACAGGTAAAACTTGACGGAAATTATATTATAGAATCTTCACTGTATAATGAAGCTTGTACGACAGAAAACGATATTCTTACCGTAAAAGGCGTGACAAGAGATGCGGCGGTGTTAAAGCTTAAAAGAGTGTAATACATTAAAATGTTGCGGGAGATGTTTAAAGGTGGTAAATATGAATTACATAAAAGAATACGAAAAATGGCTTGAAAATGCCGATGCCGAGACGGTGGCAGAGCTTAAAAAAATGAATGATTCCGAAAAACAGGACGCATTTTATCGTTGCCTTGAGTTTGGCACCGGCGGATTGCGGGGCGTAATGGGCGTCGGGACAAACAGAATGAATGTGTATACGGTTCGCCAAGCAACACAGGGTGTTGCCAACGAGGTTTTGGAAAGCGGCGGCGAGGATAAGGGTGTTGTAATCGCTTTTGACTCACGGAACAATTCCAAAAAGTTTGCATATGAGTGTGCGAGAGTGCTTTG
>URAN01000108.1 GCA_900545865.1 uncultured Eubacteriales bacterium | reverse complement strand
TCTCGCCCGAGCCACGAAAAATCTCATAATGCATAATTCGGAATTAATCCCAAACGGAATGTATGCGAAAATCTGTAGGGGCGGGCGTCCCCGACCGCCCAAGCGTAATGCGTAATTCGGAATACGGGGCGGTTCGCAACCGCCCCTGCAAGAAGCCTTCCCCTCGAGGGGAAGCCTAAATAATGAAAGGAAGAAACAAAAATTATGATTAACTTTAAAAAATTGCTTGCCGGCACACTTTCGGCGGCAATGGTGCTCGGCACAATGGCAATACCGGTATTTGCGGATGAGAGTGTAAGTGAATCATCGACCGTTGAGACGGAAAACTCGGCTGCGGATGATTATGCCGGATTCACCGATTTTTATGAAGGCGTTAAAAATGGAAGCATAAAATCGATTGAGGCAATTGTCGCCGACGGCGTTTCAACAGACGGCTATGATGTCTGGACACCGGGCAAGGCAGAGCTTGGCAACGGACCGCTTGCGGACGCTAAATTCGGCGAAAAAGACGGTCAAAAGTTGTTCGTGGTTTGGCGTTACAGAAACGATAGTGCAATTCCGTATGTGACAAAAGAAGTCAAAATTGACGGTGTTACCTACCAAACGGTTATCGATATGAGTCTCAGTTCATCTACAACCGGCGGATTTTTCACTTCGCAGAATACAACGCAAAAAGCAAAACTTGAAACAGGTGTTACCGTTAAGGGCGGAGAAAAATTTTTCTATTCAAATAATGGTTTGAAAATAATTGATATTCCGACAGAGCTTGTTTCAAAGTTGAATCTTGAAAAAAATCTGTACTGGGCATATTTTAATGATGCTTCCGAACAGTACGAAAGTTATACAATCGGTTCGGAACTGACGGGGTATTCGTCTGACCGCATAGTGTTACAGGGTGCTAACACAAAGCCACGCACACTCCGATACAAGACGAGTGCCAATGATACATATGCATCCAAGAACATTTGCGCTTGGTTTGCAATAAAAGTTGACCCGAATGGCGGTAGCTGCGAAAATCATACCGAAACCTATACAGCGATTGAATCACTGGATTCAAATACAACGCTGAATTTAACACCGACAAAGGACGGATATGTTTTCAATGGTTGGACAATCAGCAACGACAATATTTACAAAACCGTGACATTAACCGCAAAATGGGCAGGCGCACATTGTGAGCATGATTTTGTCGAAAAAATTATAAAAGATTCAACCTGTACGGAAGATGGCAGTAAAACACTGACCTGTTCAAAGTGTAACACGGTTGAAACTGTTACTATCCCGAAAAAAAACCATGTATATAAAGAAGAAATAATCAAGGAAGCAACCTGTACCGATTCGGGCAGCAAGAAACTTACCTGTGAAAATTGTCAGTCAACAAAAATCGAAACAATTTCGGCTTTGGGACACAATTATGAAAACGGTGAGTGCATACGCTGCCATGCTACACAGGTAATGGAAGCTAAAATCGGTGATAAAAAATATGACACGCTTAAAGAAGCTATTTCGGCGGCAAAATACGGCGATACCGTTGTTTTACTTGAAGATATTAAAAATGATAAAGTATATGAAATCAGAAATAAAAATCTGACATTGGAGCTGAACGGTAAAACGATAAATGCAAAATGTTCGGGTTCGGCTATTTCGATATATGATTCAACCGTTACAATAAAAGACTCTGTAGGAAACGGAGCAATTATTCAGACTAACGGCGGTTATTCCAGTGCGGTTTTTGCAACAACAGGTTCAACACTTAAAATTGAAAACGGAAAGTTTGTCAGCAACGGTCAAAACGGGGCGGTTCACACAGCAGGCAGCAGTAAATGTTATGTGTCCGGCTCGGTTCTCGAAGGTGACGGAGGAAATGTTGCTGTTTTTGAAGGCGGCTCTGAGGTGCAATTTGACAATGTAACTTTAAATGCTTTATTTAATAAAACATATCAGATGTATTCAGACGGAATTTGGGTGGACAATTCTTCACTGACTATAAATTCGGGCATATATAACGGTTCGGTTACTGCGCGTGGAAAAATGTCACAAATAAGCATTAAAGGCGGGTTGTTTTCCGAAAACGTGATTGATTATGTCATACCCGGTTATACAACTAAACCGGATGGAGAAATGTTCCGCGTTGTAAAGTCTGAAGCAAAGGTTATTGACACAGCCAAAACAGCCGGTGTGGAAATCACATTAAATGATTTGGAAAAGCACGATAAAATCAACAATTTAGAGGATGCAACATATAAGGTGGTTGTAACGACTGCATCCAACGCCGACATTGAATCAGCCAATGCGGCAATAGCAAAAAATGCTGATGACAACAACAACTCAAAACAGATTTATGATATTTCGATTATAAAAACCGATAGCAACGGCGTTACAACCGATGTATCAAAAGACATAACCGACCAAAAGGTTACTCTTACACTCTCGGAAACACCGGAAGAAAATTCGGTTAAGGTATATCACGTAAATGATAGCGGCAATGTTGAAACAATTGAGAATGTTGCTCAAAACGGTAATACGGTTACGTTCACCGCATCGTCATTCTCGACTTATGCCATAACATATAACACGGCGGCTGACACGAACACAATCACATCAAAAGTCGGCGTTGCATTTACAAAGGTTGATAACACAGAAAATCAATATTATGTAACATTAAAAGCTCTTGATGCTAACAAGAACATAAACCGTTTTATGTCGGCTGACCTTGCGTTCATTAAAGAAAGCACAGGCGTTGATTATGAAATCACACCTGCGGCAAACATCAATGCAAATGTTGTAAAAGAGGACGGCACAAGCAGAGAATATCACTTCGAAATGAACGGCAGCGTTGCAAGCAGCGCAACAGGTTCTGAAATAACTCTCGGAACGATAACGTTCAATGGATTCGGTACTGTTAAATTAAGCGTTGATGATGAATATACATCGGAGCATTCGGTCAATATTGTGAACACAGCAAAAGCAAGTGATAATATTGTTGATAACTACACGGTTACGGCAGAAACATTGGTTGTAAACGATGCTAATAACAATGGTGTAATTGATACAGAAATCCAGCAGGAGACAGCAAAGCTTACCATTAATGTTTCGTTCCCGAACGCAATCGAGGATAACGCTGTTGCTTATCAGAATAT
>URAN01000107.1 GCA_900545865.1 uncultured Eubacteriales bacterium | reverse complement strand
CGACTCCGTATATTTCCGCATCCGTTATGTACGGTGCTTGTAAATCTTTCATTTTTATCACTTCCTTAAATTTAATCGTTCGCATAATGTTTCATCCAACTTTATGCCGTAAATATGATTTTCTTTGAAAAAATCGTTTTCGTTCGTATGTGCTATGTTGTGGTGCTTTCGACACAGCGCAATTGCTTCACGACCCAAATGGTGCGCTTTTTCTCTGTCTGCACCCATTCCGAGCTTTGAACCCGTAACGTGATGTACGTCAGCCGCCCGACCGCATACGGCGCATTTTCGATAATACAAACACATATACAGATACGCGCTGATGTCATCCGTTCGTTCCGTCATAGGTTCATACAGCGGTACGCCGTGCCTAAGGCAAAAATCAACCAAAACATTTATGTATTCCCTTGCGACCGTCACCGAGCAATCGGACAGGCTGAAATATTCACCGCCCGTTTTTATCATATACTCGTACTTGAACCACTCTTTTAAGTATTCGGGTTCGTGACCGCTGTAATCGGCAATATCACGAAGTGTTGCGTATGCCTTTCTGCGTTGGTCTGCTGTGATTGTCCGTCCGTCGTTCAATCGGATTTCGACCCGATTTATCTGTTTTTGTATCAATTCTCTGTCAACCAAAACATCGGGAACAACAACCATATTCTTTCCGTCATATCCGATTATTTTAGCCGTTACCGTCATTATCGCCGCCCCCGTGCATATGCAAATATACAAAATGCGCAAGTGTTCCGCCGTTCTCTATGATGAAGTTATCGGCTTGGCTTTTTGAAAGATGCGTATGCGGTACGCGTTCCTCATACGCATAATCGCCGTTTCGGTGCTTTTCCGTCAGCCGTTGTTTTAACTCCTCATCGGTGTAATTCGCCTCTATCATATACAAATCATAATTCTTTGCCGTTATTCCGTCCAACGTGTATGTATCGGTTGCATATATCAGCTTTTCGCCGTTCATAAACACCCGATACCCGATGTTCTCGACATCGTGATACAGTGTTATCGGGCATATTTTGAATGATTTATAATCATACATATTTCCGCTTTCCACAACGTCTATATTCCGCTTTTCCACTCCGCACTTTACAACATCGGGAACAAGCCAGCCGCCGCACGCAAACCGCAATGTAGGTCTGTCAGCCGCCAATTTTTTTATTGTGCGGCGGTTAAAATGGTCGCTGTGGATATGCGTCAGCAACACAATTGAAAGCTCCTTATATACATCGGTCAGCTTTTTGAACGGTACGCCGCAGTCGATTAAGATTCTTTTGTTTATGACTACGGCGTTTCCGTTGCTCCCGGTTGAGATTATCTCATATATCATAGCTCGTCCATAGATACGGTTTTGATTTCTTCTTGCGGCTCGTCCTGTTGCTGTATTGCGGCAATATCGGTATTGTCTATAAATTCAACGTTTCCGTTATCCCTGATGATTCCGTCATCCTTTGCGATTACGTCTTGCATTTCGATTGACATTATGCCCCATTTTGAAATGAGTTGCCGCAACATCGTTTTATATGCCATACCATCAAAATCCTTTTCCCAAAACGTATAACCTTTATGCGCTTTATATCCGGGCGAATATTTTGTTGCGTGAGCTTCCATTTTTTGTTTGCTCCAATATATTGCCTTTCTGAATCCGTTCGTGTATTCAAACATTGCGTAATATCCGACCGTTGGTGTGTTTTCTCTCTCGACCTCATCATCTATCAGATGAATCTCTATTTCCTCATCCAACGGGTCAAAGCGTATCAGCTCGCCCTCTTTTATCGCAAGTACGTTTAATTTTCTGTACTTGCCGCTGCGGATTGCAAGCTGTATGTAACCTTTATATCCGAGTTGAAATTGTGCGACCTTGCATTGACGTTTCGTATCGTTGAACGGGACAAGATAATACTGTCCGAGTTGCGGCGAGGGCGATAGATTAAGGCTTTCGCCGAGCAGTGCGCCCGAGATGATTGTTGCTGCGTCACATTCCGCAAGAGCGGGGTTTGTATTTACCGCCGACACAATTGACGAAATAAAACGTCTTGCTCTGTGTTCGTCTTGCAGGGTATTCATAATTGACCTTTTAAAATTATCCGAATTTATCACCGCTGAAAATGCGGGTTTTCTCATCATTTCATTACTCATAATATTTCAAATCCTCCGTCTGTTAAAAATTCTTTTAAATCTTTCAGTTTATTTCTTGTCGCTCTGACCGTGAACGTAAGCTCAAATATTTCTTCCGTTTGTTCGGGTTCAACGGTCGGCGGTGCGACCTCTGCCATAATTTCATCAACCGTGTTTTCCGCCTCCTTGAGATGTTCGGCTTTTTCGGCTTGTTCCGCTTTGGCGGCGGCAATTTCTTCAAGCTCACGATGTCGGTTGCAAACCGTTGTTATTGCCGCTGATACGCTTAAACTCTTTTTGTATTCGATAAGAATTTCATCGCCGCAGTCCTGTGTGGCTATGAGGTTTAAATCTTCCGATACCTTGTCGATATACTCTTTTGCGGCGGCTTTCAGCGACTTTTCGCTTGCCGAAAGTGTGATTGAAATTCCGCTGTTTTCAAATGAAATAAAGTCAATATCCTTACTTTTACGGTATTCATCAAAATATGCTTTGATTTCGGTTTCTTTTCGGGATTTTATTTCACTTTCAACAGTGCTTATTTTTTCATCAAGGGTATTAAGTCCGAGTTTAAACGGTTCTGAAATATTCTCGTTGTATGCCTGTTCAAATTGTTTGTACGGCTCTGCAATTTTTGATTTGACTTCCTTGCGACGGCTTTCAAAGTCTTGAAAATCCTTGTTAAGCTCCGCACGCAATTTTTTGATTTCCTTGCGTGTTTCCTCATTACATTCGAGCGATGTCGCATATGCAACCCTTTTTTCGATTTCGTGCTGTGCCATTTGCAAACGCTCTTTGATAATTGGAAGCTGTTCGATAATAATTAAATCTGTATTCATAAAAATTTCCTCCGATTGCTTGACATTAACGATATACTGTGGTATCATTAATGTAGTTTTTCAACACAAATGCTTCTGTGAATTGAAGCCTGTCCGTTCCTTGTTGCCGCAAGGGCGGACTTTTTATATTCCCGGTATTGTTCGTTTAGGTCTTTGTGTTGGTATGCGCACCCGGCAAGGTTCAAGAACGTTACAAGTGCCGCATTTT
>URAN01000106.1 GCA_900545865.1 uncultured Eubacteriales bacterium | reverse complement strand
GAAAGTCTTTAGGCGGCAAAGTGCCGTATTTTTTCGGCCAATGCTCAATCTTTGAACCAAGGCGATAAAACGGCTTTACACCTGCATATATCATCACTTTAAGATATTCGTCTGTCAGGGTAAAATCGTATGATTCGGGATCGGTGGGATCTTTATCAAAATCAGGGAATATTGCAAGAATATCGACTATATGCTCTCCTCCGTAAGCAGAACAGAATGCCGCATCATGCGTTCTTGCGTATGGTATTGCCGCTTCTTTAAAAGCATCAATATTCGTTATCCGCTGGTCGGTTGTAAATTTGTAAACAGGTCCGTTATTTACTGCATGCATCGGCTTGACTTTCCCCGTATTTATCGAAAAATCAACTTTTATATTCTCCATAATGTTAACTACTCCTTTTATCGGAAAAATTTATATGGTTCATTATAGCACCGCTCAAATTTTATGTCAATAGATTAATCTACGAAAAAGTTTCGTAATTTTTTATAATAAGTACTCTTGCATTGTATGGATAACGAAATTATGTCATACAAATATTATGTTTTATATCTCGTTTTTCATCATATCCGAAAAGACTCAATAATTCTTAAAGCGTAATCCACCGCCGGAGCTTTTGAAATATCTATACCTCTTATCGCTATTATATATTTATCATGGCATAATAAATATAATGTCAATACTTTTTTGTGTTTATCTTTTTAAAAATTTCGGGGTCAAACTTGAACTTTCGGTCGTATGTCATAAGACCGTTTTGTTCCTGTTCGACATCATAGAGCTGTGTATAACAAAATCCCATAATGTCCTCGTGGTTTAGAATTGCCTCGGTTAAGCCCTTATATCTTTGAATAAACTCGTCCTCGGTTTGGGGGGCGTTGCCGTAACCCCAGCTGTTTTCATTGTCGGATGACCACTTTATACCGCCGTATTCACTTATAAAGAACGGTAGATTTGTGTCATACTTCTGTCTGCCGCGCAGTATGGGATTGCGTTCCGTAGTGTCATTGACAATCCCTTCTGAAATTTTCGAATAGTTCTCGGCGAACGCCGTCGGGTCTTGTTCATAATCGTGAACGTCATATATATCAGTGACAACGTGAAAGTTTCCGCTTGTGTCGATTACGGGACGTGTTGGGTCAATTGCCTTTGTTACACGATACACCGTGTCGAGAATAGCGTCACATTGCTTGCGATAATTCCAATCCCATGTTTCGTTAAAAGGACACCAGCCAATAAGTGACGGGTGGTTAAAGTCGCGTTCAACCGCCTCAATCCATTCGGGTAAGAAGTGCAGAATTTGACCCGGCTCAGTGATTTGCAGACCCCAATTTGCGTGTTCGCCCCAAACGAGATAACCGAGCCTGTCAGCCCAATATAAATATCTCGGTTCAAAAACCTTTTCGTGCAAACGCGCTCCGTTAAAACCGAGTTGCATTGAGTATTCTATGTCAGCTTTAAGCGCGTTGTCCGTTGGTGCGGTGTAGATTCCGTCGGGATAATACCCCTGATCCAATACCCAGCAACCGAATACCGACTTACCGTTAATCATAAAAGCTTTTTTATCAAGATAAACCGAACGCAAACCAAAGTATGACGAAACGGTATCGTATATCTTGTCGGAATCAGATAGGGTAATTTTTAAGTCATAAAGACCGCCTTTTCCGATTTCCCACAGATGTTTTTCGCTGAGCGGAATTGTCACCTCAGTATATGTCGAACCAAGAATAATATTTGCCGCACCGGTCAAGGTATTATCCCAAAATGTTTCGAGAGATACTGTTTTTCCAACAGCACCAGAGGTGGCTTTTATTCCGACAGTTACAGAAGGGGTTTCAATATCGGTTGTAATTTTAATCGAATCAACGCGTGCGCAATTTGCGAATTCGAGCCATACGGTCTGCCATATTCCTGTTGTGCGCGTATAATAACAACCATATGACTCGTATTTCGGGGATTGCTTTCCCGAAGGCTGATTGTTTGAGCGCAGGTCATCATATGCACATAATGTTATGTAATTATCCTTATCTTTGAGCCGGTCGGTGATGTTGACCGAAAACGGAGTATAGCCGCCTTTGTGCTCGATAACTTGTGTTCCGTTCACATAAACAATCGCGTGATAGTCCACCGCGTCGAAGTGGAGTATCGCCTCTTTATCCTTGAATTGATTCGGGATTTCTATATTACGTCTGTACCATACACAAGGCATAAAATCGGTGTTGCATATTCCCGAAAGTTTACTTTCAGGACAAAAAGGCACAATGATTTTTGAATCAAGCGTGTCTCGGTTGAAAAATTCTCTTTCCTGTCCCGTACAGGAATAATCAATTTCAAAATCCCATTCGCCATTGAGATTCATCCAATCTTCTCTTACGAATTGAGGACGCGGATACTCGGGTCTTAAAGTGTTTGTTTTAATTGAATTTGTCATTATAATAATCATCTCCTGATTTTGTGCATTGACACATAATTTAATTTTTTTATTTATTTTATACCAAATAAATGTATATGTAAATGAATTATAGTTTTAAACAATTGACATATAGTCTGATTTTGTGTATAATATGTATATGAGAGAGGTGAGACTATGGTTTTTACAAAAGTGGCTGCGGTATGGAAAGAGCCGCAGGGATTTTCGTTTGAAAGTATAAGTTCGGATAATGAATATATATTCATACAGTTTCAAACCCCTGTTATTGCATATCTGAGAGGGAAATGGGTGACGATTGAATCGGGCGGCTGTGTTATTTGGAATCATAACAGTATCCGTAAATTTAGGTCGCCTAACGGCGAACTTGTTCATGACTGGTTTCATACCGAGGGCGATTATACCGAAATTATGGAAAAATTCGGTATAGAATTTGAAAAGGTTTACTATTCTCAATATACGGATGAGATTTCGCAGCTTGTTTCCGAAATAGAGATTGAAAACGTTAAAAAGGATGTGCTGTGTGATGAATTTTCCGAATTGGCGGCAGAGAAAATATTTGCACTTATTTCAAGGTCAAAATATATGAATAAACCGAACACTCTGAATCTGAAACAAAGAGAAGAATTTTTAAATGCGCGCACAATTATTCATACGAATTATCTGAAGAGCTGGAGTGCGAACGAAATGGCTGCTCTTGTTAATTTGAGTCGTTCAAGATTTTTTTGTTTGTACAAAGAGATTTTTGGTATCACGCCACAACTTGTGTCATTCGTTTATTGAGGTGGAATACAAAAATTTTTATAGAAACGGCAAT
>URAN01000105.1 GCA_900545865.1 uncultured Eubacteriales bacterium | reverse complement strand
TTGTCGTGTCCTAACCCTTTTTCTTAACTTTTCACGGTAAGAAGAAAAGAAACTTGCGAAAAAACGGTATTGACAAATAAAAATCCGACTGATATAATAAAGGTACAAAGTAATCTGACGTTGAAAATTTTTTTGAGGCGAAAGATACGGAAATATTTGCATAAACGTTATAATCGTGCTGAAATGTTTCGGTAAGGTTGTCGGGTAAATGTGACTGTGTCGGCGCACGGTCGCTTTTTTATTTAAATACAAAACAAAGGGGAAATACATATGGAAACGAGAGTTGCCGTGGTCGGAATCATTGTCGAAAAGAACGATTCGGCAGAGATGATAAACGAGATTTTGCACGAATACGGACGGTATATCGTGGGAAGAATGGGGATTCCGTACCGCGAGAGAAATATTTGCATAATAAGCGTGGTCGCTGACGCGCCGCAAAGCGTAATCAGCGCAATGACGGGCAAGATAGGACGCGTGGACGGCGTAAACGTAAAGACAGCTTATTCCGCTTTGACATACAACGATTAATATAGATTAATGTAAAGGAGAAAAACGAAAATGTACAATCCAAAATCAATGAAAGCCGATGAATTTATATCGGACGAAGAAATAAGAGAAACCCTATCCTATGCGGATAAAAACAAAGACAACATTGAGCTTATCGACAGCATTATAGAAAAGGCAAAGCTCAGAAAGGGTCTGAATCACCGCGAAGCGTCCGTGCTGCTTGCGTGCGAAAATCAAGAAAAGCTGGACGAGGTATACGCTCTTGCCGAACAGATAAAGAAAGATTTTTACGGCAACAGAATAGTAATCTTTGCGCCGCTGTATCTTTCAAATTATTGCGTGAACGGATGTGTCTACTGTCCGTACCACGCAAAAAACAAGCATATTCCGCGCAAAAAGCTGACTCAAGACGAGGTTCGGGATGAAGTTATCGCCCTTCAGGATATGGGGCATAAACGGCTCGCGATTGAGGCAGGCGAGGATCCCGTGAACAATCCGATTGAATATATTCTCGATTGTATAAAGACCATATATTCGATTAAGCACAAAAACGGCGCAATAAGGCGTGTGAACGTGAATATAGCGGCAACAACGGTCGAGAATTATCGAAAACTCAAAGACGCAGGAATCGGCACATATATATTGTTCCAGGAAACATATCACAAAGAATCATATTTAAATCTGCATCCGTCAGGTCCAAAGCACGACTATGATTATCATACCGAGGCGATGGACAGGGCAATGGAAGGCGGCATAGACGATGTTGGTCTCGGCGTTTTGTTCGGACTTGAAATGTACAAATACGAATTTGCAGGGCTGTTGATGCACGCCGAGCATCTCGAGGCTGTTCACGGGGTCGGACCGCACACGATAAGCGTTCCGAGGGTTAAGCACGCGGACGACATCGACCCCGACGAATTTGACAATGGTATTTCGGACGAAATTTTCGCAAAGCTGTGCGCCTTGATTCGAATTTCCGTTCCGTATACGGGCATGATTATTTCCACGCGAGAATCACAAGAGGTAAGAGAGCAAGTAATTCACCTCGGCGTTTCACAGATTTCGGGCGGTTCGAGAACGAGCGTTGGCGGATATACAGAGGAGATAAGACCGACCGATACCGAACAGTTTGACGTATCGGATCAAAGAACATTGGACGACGTAGTCCGGTGGTTGATGAAAATGGGGTATATTCCGTCATTTTGTACCGCCTGTTATCGCGAAGGCAGAACGGGCGACCGTTTTATGAGCCTGTGCAAGAGCGGACAGATTCAGAATTGTTGTCACCCGAACGCGCTTATGACATTAAAGGAATTTTTGATGGATTATGCGAGTGACGAGACCCGAAAAATCGGCGAAGAACTCATCGAAAAAGAAATAGAGAATATTCCGAAAGAAAAGGTTAAAGAAATAGCAAAACAGAACCTTGAAAATATCGCAAAGGGTTCGAGGGATTTCAGATTTTAGGTAAGGGGGCAACAGTGATGAGCTTGAACGAAACGCCTATGGCGAACAGGGTACACATCGGTTTTTTCGGCTGCCGAAACGCAGGCAAGTCAAGCCTTGTGAACAAACTCACCAACCAGGATATTGCGGTTGTGTCGGACACGGCAGGAACGACCACCGACCCGGTGAAAAAGGCAATGGAGATTCTTCCGATAGGTCCGGTTATGATTATCGACACACCGGGGTATGACGATGTGGGCGAGCTTGGCGAAATGCGCGTTGCGCGAACACGGCGAATACTCAACCGAACCGATTCGGCGGTGCTTGTTGCGGACGCAAAGTCGGGACTTCGCAGTGCGGACAGAGAGCTGATTGAGCTTTTTGAAAGGAAAAATATTCCGTATGTGACGGCGTTTAACAAATGCGATTTATGCGATAAGAGAGAAAAAGCGGATAAGAACGAGATTTATGTCAGTGCAAAGACGGGCGAGGGGGTCAACGCCCTAAAAGACCTTTTGGGCAAGATGATGGGCGGCGGTGTGCAAAAGCCGCTTGTGTCGGATTTGATTGACGAAGGCGACACGGTTGTTTTGGTTATCCCGATTGACAAAGCCGCGCCGAAAGGCAGAATCATTCTTCCTCAGCAACAGGTTTTGCGCGATGTTTTGGACAGCGGTGCGATTGCGGCGGTGTGTCGCGAAACCGAGCTTGCGGCAACCCTCGGGGGTCTGAATAAAAAGCCGCGGCTTGTCATAACCGACAGCCAAGCGTTCGCCGAGGTTGCAAAAATCGTTCCCGATGACGTACCGCTTACGTCATTTTCGATAATAATGGCGAGGTATAAGGGCTTGCTTTCCGCGGCGGCGAAGGGCGTTGAAAAAATCAAGGATTTAAAAGACGGCGATACGGTGCTGATTTCCGAGGGGTGTACGCATCACCGAACCTGTGAGGATATAGGCACGGTAAAGCTGCCGATGCTTTTGAAAAAGTTCACGGGGGCGGATTTAAATATTGAAACCTCATCGGGCGGCGGCTTTCCCGAAAGACTTAAAAAATACGCTTTGATTATACATTGCGGCGGCTGTATGATAAACGAACGCGAAATGCTTTATCGCGTAAAGTGCGCCGGGGACGAGGGCGTGCCTATAACGAATTACGGAACGGCGCTTGCGTTTATGAACGGTATTTTTGAGCGCAGTATGCGCCCGATTGAGGATTTGGGAAAGGGTTAATCAAATCACGCGGATAACCGCACAATTTATCGATATTTGTTCGTATATTCGTGGGCAGTCGAGGACGCCCGCCCCTACGGAATGAGGTATACATTGAGTTTGGTTGTAGGGGATGGCTCTCGTCTGCCGACTCGGTCAAATCGCAAAACGAT
>URAN01000104.1 GCA_900545865.1 uncultured Eubacteriales bacterium | reverse complement strand
TTGAAAATTTATATACAACAAAAATGAGCGCAAACAAAAAGACCTTGCAGAACAGATTTACAAAAATTCGCAGGAAAAGCGGACGGATTTCAAAAATTATGGCGGCGGTGATGTCCTGTGCGGTTGCTGTGGCAATGCTTGGCGCAACCATTGTTATGGCGGCTGTTACGGCAACCTATGAGAATCAAAATGAACAAATAAAATATGAAATTTACAATGGCAGTAATATGATTTCTCTAACCAATACCCCGATTATTTATGGCGATAGCTACTATTTGCCATTGCGTGAAACATTAAATGCTTTCGGTATAAATGACATACAATGGGACGGCGGAAAAATTACAATTTCTATGCCACATTCTCAAAAAGAAGGCTTTTATGCGGATAAATGCGAAATAGCTATCGGCAGCGATTATATAACCTATTCGGACGGACCGGCGTCAAATCGCACAATGAGTGCAGTACCGATATTACAAGACGGCATTACTTATGTAAGCGAGTTTTTCTTTGAGGATTTAATGAGAGCAGGACAAATTCCGAATTTCAAATTTAATGTTATAAGAGATTTAACTCCCGAAACCTATTATAAACCGGGTGAAGAAGTATTTATAGGTACATTGACTCAGCAGGAGCGATTTTCGCCCGATACGCCCATTAAACGAATTATAACGGACGAAAACGGAAATACGGTAGCGGTAATTACAGTTGAAAATCAACAACCGCAAAAATTAAACTCAATACAAACGGATGGTGACATTGTCAACGCAGGTGGTTACGGTGAATTATTCAACATTTGCGGAACAATTATAACGACTGACGGAAAACACATATATAAAAATAACGGTATTATTATATATAATAATAACAACGATAGAATAGCTTTTATCCCTGTTATATGGCAAATCAATATACCTAAAGCAGATTTTTCTGCTTTGAATAATTGACGAAAAGGAGGCAAACAATGCTTGAAAATTTATACACAACAAAAATGAGTGCAAATAAAAAGACCTTGCAGAACAGGTTTACAAAAATTCGCTCGAAAAGCGGGCGGATTTCAAAAATTATGGCGGCGGTGATGTCCTGTGCCGTTGCCGTTACAATGCTCGGCGCAACCATTGTTATGGCGGCTGTCGGCTCTGACGGCTTGGAGCATTTTACAAAAGACGAGATTTATTATAAGGACGGAATGCAATTTACAATCAATGTTCAAAACAAGTATGTTCCCGATTGGCTAAAAAACAACATTGCAGCAGAAGATGGCAATATTAAATGCACACTTTCCAGATATGAGATGAGGGAAGCTTCTTCGGGAATTATTCGCAATGTAAACACATTGGGCTTTGTTGGAGGCAAGGGACAGCAAAAATTAGCGTGGTTGGACGGATATAGTATCGGTTCAGAGATTCATAAACAACTTGACTCTGATAAATATACAGGGTTACAGTTTTTAGGCTGTAAAGACTATAATCCGTTAAGCACAAGTATAGGATATAATTTATACAAAAAGTTAGGGGTTGAACCTACTGACTATGAGTGTACGGCTGCCATATATTTTACATTAAATACAGATAACAGTCTTAAAAACGTATTTATCGGTTTTCCTATGGAAAGGACTTTGAATGAGGATTTAACGTACACCGATACCGGCGAAAGTATGGATTGGCCTGTTGCACAAAATCTTGAAATTATAGGCAATATAGAGGAGTATATAGATGATGAATCTAAAATGATGCGTTACAACGGATATTTCGCTTCTTTTGAAACAAATTATGAAAACCTTGATGTTGAGGGGTACAATATCAAAATAATCAGCGCCGATGGAAACAAAATAACCGTAAATTGCAGCTTGGCCGCCAACAACGCAGAGTGCACGGACATTCTTGTTTTTGACGATAAACACAATATTGTTGCACAGGACTTATGGGTATCAAAAAATCACTCCGCAGGCGAACTTAAAAATTATGATGTGTTTCCAATAAAGGGCAAATCATTTGAAAAAGGTAAAAAATATAGCGTACAGTTATCATTCCACGAACACGATTTTGATAATTTTTTATACCGCTGGCAAGAGTATGTAACGATTCAATAAGAGGAGGTTTTACAAGATGAAAAAAATAATATTCAGCCTGTTATGTATAATGATGCTGTGTTCTACGGTTACATTTGCGGCAGAAACCGAAACAGTCGGCGGAACAATCACGCTGACACAGTTTTTGGGCGTGAGCCGTGAAGATGTCAAAAGTGTTGCAATAACAACTAACGCTAAAACAGATTATGTGGATAAAAACGCTTTTTATGATATAAGCGACGGTCTTATGCTCACCTCGGCTTTTGAGCCGGAGTTAATCACAACAGATGGTACATATATAACAGTCGAAAAAACAGACGGAAGTTTTTCGTATGCGTTTATAGGACAAAGCGGCGGCGTTGACCGATACAGCGCTTTAATGAGCAGAATGCCGTACGCACTCTATACGACAGAAAATCCGTCAGCGTTTATGTCGCTGATTAACAGCAGTAACGACACGGATTTCAATGATATTAAAAATCATTGGGCAAAAGATACGATAGAAAAATGGAAAGACAAAGGCGTTATATCCGGTTATCCTGACGGAACTTTCAAGCCCGACAATCCCGTAACTCGTGCAGAACTTGCAAAAATACTTACATTAGCATTTGACTTGCAAGAAAGAAGCCCGCTCGGCTATGAAGATGTTAAATCGGAAAATTGGTATTATTCGTATTTAGAGCGTTGTGCTAAATATATTCCTGTTTATGCACTTCCCGTATCTTACGAAACAAATATTCCATATCAAGAAGTGACCGAAAAAGGCTTAAACTATTTTTTGCCCGAAACACCGGCTATGCGTATGCACGTTGCGGAAGCGTTGGTTGAAATTAAAAAGGATAAAGAAAAAATAAATACGGAGCTTCCGTCAATACAGGATATACAAGCCGATGTAACGGCTGCATTCAAAGATAATGATTATGAAAATCTTTACGCAATGCACGGCACAATTCCCGAAAATGTAACAAGAATGTTTGAATATACCTACCTTGCAAATAAACTTGGTATTATGCAAGGCGACTCTAACGGATATTTTCGTCCGTATGACAGCGTAACAAGGGCAGAGCTTATTACTATGCTTGACAGAATGACATCAACAGCGGATTGAGGAATTTTATTTGCTATGACAACAAACGAGATTAAACAGGCTTGGTCGATATGGATTAACGAAAGTGAAAAAATTATAACCGTTAAAAAATCTCACGGCGGAAAAGAAATATTCTTTGAAAGCCGTGAGGTTGGTATGAAAAAGGTATGCGAGCTTGTTTCAAAAGGCTATAGGATAGGATAAAACGGGGGGTGAGAACGAGATGCGAAAGCTGCTTCTTATCATATCGGTATTTATAATATGTGTTTCGTGCGTGCCGGCAACATTTGCAGAGCAAGCATACTCTGATGAAAAATGTTCCGAATGGGCATATTACTA
>URAN01000103.1 GCA_900545865.1 uncultured Eubacteriales bacterium | reverse complement strand
TGAAGTTGTGGGTAGTCAGGTTATCTTCCAAGCAGTTCTGCGGGATCGTGATAGTGAAGTGCGTAATAGATAGGCTTTCATGCTATAGTATTGCATACTATATCTCTTCATCATATGGTGATGGTTGATGGCAATTTTGGCTTTAAAAGGAGTTGCGAGGGCAATGCGTAAACTTCATTGCTCGGATGAAATGATGGCAGCAGCCTGTGCCGAAATTGCAGCAGGGTTGACAGATGCTGATTTAGGTTCAAATTTATATAAAAAACGTATCCCTATTGAAGAACGAGGTAAATCGGGCGGTTTGCGAACAATTATTGCTAGTTGTTTCAATGGGCGATAGTTTATTCTTGCAATTTGGATAAAGAGTGATCTTGCCAATATTCCTAGTGATCAATTGTGATGTTTGAAACAGCAAACTGCACTTCTGTTAGAACTAGAATATGCGGCTATCGAAAAATTGATTGCAAATGGTTCTTTAGTTCAGATTTTAGATGAATCTTCGACAACTCAAGGAGTTTAAGATGTCTGTCAAAATGTCAGATGCGTTGAGAGAGAGTATTAATGATATTAATGAAATTCTCTATGCTCAGAAATTGATTGATAAAAAAGAATATGAACGTGTTAGTGCGCAGTTTCCAATGGCGGCGGTGTCAACATAACGGTCACAATGGGAGGATAGAGAATGATTGATACAATAACTTGTATACTTGTTTTGCTTATGGCAAGAGGGGTTTTAGATATGTCGCTTTGGGTAATATTTTGGCTTTTGGTTACGTCCTTAATCATCCGAACGATTGTGGAAATTTTAGAAAAAGCATCAAAGTAACCGAAATCAAACAGAAATGAGGGGTAGATGTTGACGATACAAACGTGGCTTGACGGATATATATTTTATGAAAAAATGGTAAAAGAACTGGAACGCAAAAAGCACGAGGCTCTGCAAGATGCCATACGGATAACATCTTGCCCCAAGTCAACGGCAGTGCAGCAATCGCGCGGCAATTCGACCGAGAACAGAAACGTGCGCTATATCGACAAAATCGACAGGCTCAACGCGCAGATTCTCGAAATGCAAGAGTATATGAGCGATGTTGAATCGGCGGTTGCCACGGTCAAAACGGGTAAATACCGAATGTTGTTACAACTTAAATACATCGAGGGCGAAAGCTGGGAAGATGTTGCCGAGGCTCTCGATATGTCGGTCAAGTGGGTGCGAGAAGAATTATACAGCCGTGCAATCCGTGAACTTTCGCATACGGCTGTGAAATATCTGCCGATTGGATTGTAAAAAGAAAAAGACGAGGGTTATTCCCCGTCTTTTTCTTTTGCTATATCGGCGCGGATAAGCGCTTTTATATAGCCTGCTCTGTTCGGTACGCTCATAAGTTTGTCTATAATATCGGATTCCGTATTGATTACGCAATCTATTTTAAACTGTTTAATATTTTTCTTTGCGTACCTTTCCTGTGGTGTCATTTTTCGCTCCATTGCTTACTCCTTTACCTGTTGCGTGTAAACATACCGTACAACAGCTTTGCACATCCGATACACACAAAAAACAATCCTAAAAATTTTAATGCGCTCATATTGACAACAGCGGACTTTTGTTGTATAATTAGCTTAGGTGAGGGGAACTTTCGTTCCCCTCTTGATACCTTAACCGATGATTTTGTCTATCAGTAAAAGTATCAGACCTATTACCAAATCTATCAAGGCTTCTACCAAAATATCCTTGATAGATTTTTTATTGTCCGCCATTTTTTTAAGCCTCCTTTCCTTAACTTATGTATATATTATAACATAATCGTACGTATATGTCAAGTGTTTTTTTCAAAAAAATAAAAAAATATTATGAAATAATTATTAATAATATTTCAATATTATGAGCATTGTGTAAATGTTTTGTTGAAAACTTCCCTTTACTTCTCAAAACTTCCCTTTACTTCTCAAAACTTCTCTTTACTTCCTTTTACTTCTCTTTTGTTCCCAAAACTTCTCTTTACTTCCTTTTACTTCCGAAAAATATGTGGTATAGTATATAATGCGAGGATTGAATAGGTGCGTGCCTGTTCGGTCTTTATCCATATTTATTGTACCTCCCGTATCAAGTGTGGCGTGCGTCTTTTCGGCGTACGCCTGTTTGATTCGGCGAAAAGTTATTCAGACAGGCGGTGGTGATATGCAATCGGTCGAACCGATAAGGGATAAGGCGATATATTACAAAATCAAAAGTGACTTGTATAAATGGAATGAAAAGTATTACATTATGTTTCTTATGGGAACGCTGTTGGCTCTCAGAGTAAACGAGATATTAAAACTCCGTATCGGTGACGTTGCCAACAAAAAGACACACACGTTCCGCCAAAGCAAGACGGGCAAAGAAATAACCATAGCGTTTTCGCCCGAATTGCAAAAGGCATTGAAGCATTATTGTACCGGCAAAGACCCGCAAGAAGCATTGATACCGGCAAGAGATAACGAGTACAAACCGTTGTCACGTTGCCGCGCGTGGGAAGTCTTGCGCGATGAAGGCGAGCTGTACGGCTTGAATCTCGGCACGCACAGCATGAGAAAGACTTGTGCATACCATTATTACAACAAAACAAAAGACCTTGCGACCATAAAAGTATGGCTGAATCACTCGGCAGAGCGTGACACTCTGACATACATCGGAGTAACGCAAGAAAGAGTGAAACAAGCAATGGTTACATTCAAGATATAACAGTACATAAACATAATTTGCTAACGTCTGTATGATATTTGGCGAGGGCTGTATAAGCCTTGCCGCGCGTTGTACGGACGGGAATTTTAAAACACAGACACAATATATATTATGTTTATGTCACGGGTAAGAGGGGAAGTGTGCGGATATGGGTCAAAAACCTATGCGAGAGTGCCGAAAGATAGGTTGTCATATACTGACAAGGGAAACGTATTGCGCGAAGCACAGGAGCGAATATATCAAGCGAGAGGCACAGCGACAGCAACGATACGACAGACATACACGCAACGCATCGGCGGCAGAGTTTTACAAGTCGGCGGCATGGCAAAAGGCGCGGGCGTTATCCATTGCCGCGCACTATGGATTATGTCAAGACTGTTTGGAACAAGGGCGATTCAAACGTGCGGATATGGTGCATCACGTCAAGCCGCTAAGGGATTATCCCGAGCTTGCACTTGAACAATCGAACTTGCGTCCGCTGTGCAACAGATGTCACGGCAAGTATTGAAAATTTTTCACAGACCACCCCCCGGGGGTCGAAAAAATCGCGCACACGCCCCAGACCGCCGCCCCAGCTTCCCGTATTTGCACGCGAGTTTTAAGGTGGGGTTAAGCGGTGCCGGCGGGGTCGGGCATACGAAAGGAGAACATTTTATGGAAAGAAAATTACCAAAAGATTTTTATTGGGGTGGATCAGTTTCATCATTCCAAACAGAAGGACATAGAAATGAAGGCGGAAAAGGATTATGTGTTTATGATGTAAGACCAATGAATCCTGAATTTTCAGATTGGAACGATGCTATTGATGAATATACTCGTTATGATGAAGATATTGCATTAATGAAAGGGATGGGATTCAACTTTTATCGTTTCTCTATTTGTTGGTCTCGTATTATTCCTAATGGGACATTAGATGAACCAGTAAATGAAGAAGGG
>URAN01000102.1 GCA_900545865.1 uncultured Eubacteriales bacterium | reverse complement strand
AAAATGCGGCACTTGTAACGTTCTTGAACCTTGCCGGGTGCGCATACCAACACAAGGACTTAAACGAACAATACCGCGAATATAAAAAGTCCGCCCTTGCGGCAACAAGGAACGGACAAACAAAGTAATAAACTTTATTTGATTATATCATACATTATCGCATTTGTCAACAAGCGTTACGCTTGACCGACCCCGAGCGAGTTTTACGAACATAACCGCCGAGCCGCACGGATAACTGCGTGCATCGACGATGTTGACACCCTTTGGCACGGTGTTTTATGCGATAATGTATACATCAAATACAAGAAAAGAGGATTTTTATATGGGAACAAAATTTGTTAAACCCGAAAACTATATCGTAATTCAAGGATTTATGCTGACCGACTTACACTTGAAAAGTACGGAATTGCTTGTCTATGCTGTGATTTACGGCTTTTGTCAGACAGAGCAGCAATACTTCACAGGAAATTTGAAATACCTTGCCGAATGGACAAACTGTACCGTTCGAGGTGTGTCAAAGTGCTTGAAAAGTTTAACCGAAAAAAACTTGATTTCCGATATATGTGATGAAAACGGAAAGCGCTGCGGTTATACTATATTAGCAACACAGGAACAAAGTTCCGCAAACATAGGAACAAAGTTCCGAGAGGACAGGAACAAAGTTCCGACCCAACAGGAACAAAGTTCCATAAAAGAGGAACAAAGTTCCGAAAAACAGGAACAAAGTTCCGCCCATAATAATATAAATAATATAATATATAATAATTATAATAATAATATACGCACGTGCGCGAGTGACGTATATACGAGATACGAAAACCTTATCGGTAATCTCATATCCGAGAATATCGTCAATTCGATAGATACATATATCGCCGACGGTATCGAACCCGAAATGATTATTGCGGCAATAGACGATGCCGACACCGCGAATGTCAGACGCTGGTCGTATGTCAATAAAATCTTGCTTGACAAGCTGTCGCGTAATATTAAGACGTTGAGAGAGTACAACCTCGACAAACAGCAATTCGAACAGAGCCGCGCCAACAGGTCGAACAACACCTATCAAGCACAGAACGGTGCTTATTCCTCTCTCGGTGACAATACCGATAATGCGGAAAAATATTATACTCCCGACCCCGAGGAAAAGGCGAGATACCTCAAACTTTACGGGGGTGACACGCTGTGAGCAACAAGATTCCGAGAGACTCCTCCGCCGAGGGTGCGGTCATCGGCTCAATTGTACTCCGCCCCGAATATTTCGGCGAAATATCAAAGATAGTCAGCACGGACGATTTTTACAGCAGGGCAAACCGCGAGATATGGAATGCAATTCGCCAATGTGTGACAAACGGACAGCTTGACCTTGTTACACTTAACGCCCAACTCAACAAACAACACGCCGAAGAACACGGCGCAACGATTGCAATGGTTGTTGATATGTGCAATACCGTTGTTTATGTCGATATTTCGGCGGTTAAAAGATATGCGAAAATTGTCGCCGATTGCGGCGACCGCCGCCGAAAGATGAGCGGACTGTCAACCGCGATGTCACAGCTGTCCGACCTTTCAAAGGATATTTCCGCGGCGGACGAATTTGTTCAAAACGTAGTGCTTGCACCCTCGGGCAAAAGTCACACAAAGACATTCGGTGAGGCGTTCGATGAATACCATACGGATTATGAACGGCGCAAGTCGCTCGGCGGCGCTCTGCCGGGGATATTAAGCGGATTTTCGGATTTGGATTTAATGCTCGGCGGCTTTGAGGGCGGTCGAATGTATGTTCTCGGTGGCAGGCCGTCAATGGGTAAAACGGCATTTGCACTGAATCTTGCGGTCGGTATGGCTCTTATGCAAAAGAACGTTTTGTATTTCAGCCTTGAAATGGGAACGGTTGAGCTGACCCAGAGGATAAACGGCATAATAAGCGGCGTTGTAATACGAAAAATGCAAACGTGCCGCTTAGATGATGCCGAATCCAAAAAAATCGCTGCGGCAAAGACGAAACTTGCGAACAGGCTTATGATAAATGAGGACAGCTATCAAACGCCCGAATCGATATTGACCGAATGCGTGAGCCAAAATATAACGCTTGCGGCAAAGGGTGAAAAACTTGATGCAGTGATAATCGACCACTTGCAATTGCTGTCATCATCGGGGCGATTCAAGGAACGCCGAAGTCAGATAGGCGAAGCGTCGAGAATGTGCAAGATTTCGGCGAAACAGCTGGGCTGTCCGTTTATTGTTCTGTCACAGTTATCGCGTGCGATGAGGGACAGAAAAGACCAGACGCCGCGGCTCACCGACCTGCGCGAATCGGGGGATATTGAACAGGACGCGGACGCGGTTATGCTGATACACCGGGATGATGTCGAGGACAAAAGCAGCATTGAAACAAAGGGGTCGGCAAAGATAATCATTGCCAAAAACCGAAGCGGCACAACCGGAATACTGAAATATGATTGGTATCCAAAACAAAATCGGTTCGCCGAATATACCAACCCGAACGTTGCAACAATATAGATTAATGCGGAACTTAGATTAATTCGGAATGCGTAATGCGGAATGCGGAATTAATCAAAATAATTTAGAAAGGATGATAAAAATGGCAAAATACATAGACACGAACGAATTATATAACAAACTGCGCGGCAGAATCAGCGTGCGCCAATTAGAGATAATAAAGGAATTAATCAACGAATGCGATACAATTACCGTAGAAAGCGAGGACGAGTGATGAAAATAAAAGAATTTGACGAGGATTTAAAATGCAGAGGGTATCAATTTGAAATAAGAAAAACGTACGAAATAAAACTGCCTGACGGCTATGAACTTACGGGAGATGACCTGTGTTCGGATAAGGTATTTCACTATTGTGATAGTCTGAGAAATGTACACGGATATTATTCCGTAAATCCTAATGAACACAATCGTTTTTGCGAGATTGAAGTTTTAGGCGATGAGGTAACAGGCGGAAATAAGTGCGGAAGCAATAAAATAAAAATAATCAGAGAAATAGTTGGCGAAGAGCTTGATATATTAAGAGGATTGATAAACGGAAACACAGGGTTTTTTAACAGCGGAAACTGCAACAGCGGAAACTACAACAGCGGATACCGCAACAGTGGATACTGCAACAGCGGAAACTACAACAGCGGATACTACAACAGTGGAAACCGCAACAGTGGAAACTGCAACAGTGGAAACTACAACAGCGGATACTACAACAGTGGAAACTACAACAGTGGAGACTACAACAGTGGAAACCGCAACAGTGGAAACTGCAACAGCGGAAACTGCAACAGCGGAAACTGCAACAGCGGAAACCGCAACAGCGGAGACTTTAACAGTTGTGATTATTCATCGGGGTTATTCTGTACTCAAGACCCCAAAGTTAAAATATTCGACATAGAAACTGATATGACTATGAAAAAGGTTATGCAGACGGATTGGTATCGTATGTTATTTAGAAATTCTTTAAGATTAAACGAGTGGATATATTACACCGATGAAGAAAAGAAAGCCGACAAAAAGAAAGAGCTTATAGGTGGATATTTAAAGACGTATTCATATAAAGACGCTTGTAAAATTTGGTGGAATAAATACACTGATAAAGAGAAAGCTGTTATAATGTCAATGCCGAATTTTGATAAGGATAAGTTTAAACAGATAACAGGAATTGAGGTGACTAACTATTAAAAGTCAAGAGTTTTTTGAAAA
>URAN01000101.1 GCA_900545865.1 uncultured Eubacteriales bacterium | reverse complement strand
TTGACTCACGGAACAATTCCAAAAAGTTTGCATATGAGTGTGCGAGAGTGCTTTGCGCAAACGGTGTTAAGACATATCTGTTCGATGATTTAAGACCTACGCCCGAGCTTTCTTTTGCAGTACGTTATCTCGGTTGTGCAAGAGGAATTGTGATTACGGCAAGTCACAATCCCAAAGAGTATAACGGTTATAAGGTGTACGGCGAGGACGGCGGACAGATACCGCCCAAAATTGCGAACAGAATTATTAAATACATAAACGATACCGATATTTTTGACGGTGTAAAGCATTGCGAAAGTCCAAAAATAAATATAATCGGCGATGAGGCTGACAGCGCATACATAAATGCAGTAAAGGCGCAGTCGCTCGGCACAAAAATTCCCGACGATTTTAAAGTGGTATACACACCTCTCCACGGTTCTGGCAATATTCCCGTCAGGAGGATTTTGGCGGAAACAGGTGTGAAAAATATTTTTGTCGTACCGGAGCAGGAAAAGCCCGACGGAGATTTCCCGACGGTTAAATCACCGAATCCCGAAAACAGCGAAGCGTTTGACATTGCCATAGAATATGCCAAAGAGCAAAATGCCGACCTCGTTTTCGGAACTGACCCGGACAGCGACCGAATAGGTGTTGTTGTAAAGACGAACGATGGCGATTACAAGGTGCTAAACGGCAATCAGACAGGCTGTCTTTTGCTTGAATACATACTCCGTAAGGAGAGCGAAAACGGCACACTGCCGCAAAACGGTGCGGTTGTAAAGACGATAGTTACAAGTGAGCTTGTGCGCAGAATTGCCGATGATTACGGTATAAGGACGCTCGATGTGCTGACAGGCTTTAAGTTTATAGGCGAGAAGATAAAGGAGTTTGAAAAGAGCGGGGAATACAACTTTATTTTCGGACTGGAGGAAAGCTTCGGCTATCTTAAAGGAACATACGCAAGGGATAAGGATGCAGTGGCTGCCGCAATGCTTATCTGTGAGGCGGCGGCAGACTACAAGAGCCGAGGCATGACGCTTTATGACGGACTTATGGACTTGTACAAAAAATACGGTTTTTGTGCTCAAAAGCTTGAAACACTTACGCTGGGCGGCATTGACGGCAGTGAAAAATTCAAGGAAATGATGCGCAAGTTCCGAAATGAGAATTTATTGTTTGAAGTAACAAAAAAGCTTGATTACAAGGACGGCTTGGACGGACTTCCGAAGTCCGATGTGCTTAAATTCATAATGCCGAACGGCTGGTTCGCAGTCCGCCCGTCGGGAACAGAGCCGAAAATCAAGTTTTATTTTGAAGTTTTTGCAGATGACGCAGTTAGTATAAAAAATGACTTGGAAAATTTGACAAGCAAGGTCATAAACTGATGTATGACGGTGTAATTTAAATATCTCAAAGAATATAACGAGTACATAAATATCCGTTGATGACAGAATGCATTGTCAGTTATAACTCCGGTTAAATGTGTTATCGGCTGCACCACAATCGGCGGCGCGGAGGCTGCAAAGGTTGCGGTGCAGTTCGGTAAAAAAGAGAATGTTGTTGCGACCTTATCGGTTACACCTTGCTGGTGCTGCGGCAGCGTCAAAGGACTTTGCCTTAAAGGCGGAAGACGGCTTGATATAAAATGGGACGGCGACAGAATCATATAGTACAGGATTTATGACGCCAAAAGCGAAAAAGCAATAAGCAACGCAAAAGCAGAAAGCCCCCGTTTTGCCTTGTGATTCGGGAGGTGTTCAGACTGTTGAAGATTTTTCAACTTGTATATTAAAAGGCTGTGTGCTATAATCAAAACACAACAAAGTATCTGATAAGGAGAAGACTGATTATGAAAAAGATAAAGATTGCTATAATAGGCGCAGGTGGCATAGCAATAAACGCTCACGCACCGGCATATGAGAAAATGGATAACGTTGATGTTGTCGGGGTATGTGACATAATAGAAGAACGGGCGGCAAAAATGGCAAAACGCTTTGAAACCGATTTTTACTGCACGGATTACAAAAAGGTATTTGACATTCCGGGACTTGATGCGGTCGATATATGCACCCCGAATTATATGCACTCCGTGATTGCAGTTGATGCACTTGAGAAAGGGGTGAACGTATTCTGTGAGAAGCCTGATGCGGTCAGTGTTGCGGAAGCGGAAAGAATGAAGGATGCGGCGGAGAAAAGCGGCAAGCTGCTTATGGTAATGAGAAATAACAGATACCTTGCGGCATCGTCATATCTGAGAAAGTTCATTAATGACGGAAAAATGGGAGAAATCTATGCAGCACGCTGCGGTTGGCAAAGGCGGCGCGGAATTCCCGGAAAGGGCGGCTGGTTTACAACAAAGGCAATGTCGGGCGGCGGTCCGCTAATTGATCTCGGCGTACATATGATTGACTTGTCGATCTGGCTCATGGGTAACCCGAAACCGATTGCGGTCAGCGGATGTACATATGAAAAGTTTGCTAACAATAATGTTACAGACTCTATTCATTCGGCATTTGGAACAAAGGTTGATGACGGAATCTTTGATGTTGAAGATTTGGCAATGGGCTTTATTCGCTTTGACAACGGCGCTTGCATGCAGATTGAGTTTTCGTGGGCTTCAAATATAAGAGAGGAACAGCGCTTTTTTGAATTCAGAGGTGAGAAATCAGGTGCATCTTGGACATCACTTGATGAACAACTCAGAATATACAGTGAGGAGTATGGCAATACCGTCGATTATCTGCCTAACCTTAAGGACGGAATGCAGATTCATGAGGCAAATCTCAGACATTTTGTTGATGTTCTGCAAAACGGCACAGAGCCGATGTTTGTTCCGCAACAGGGTGTTGATATGATAAAAATCCTTGAAGGATTTTACAAATCTGCAAAGGAAGGAAGAGAGGTTATCTTATGATAAGGGTTTTGGTTTGGAACGAATACCATCATGAGCTTGAAAAGGAAGAAGTGAGGAACATTTATCCCAACGGTATGCACAATGCAATAGCAGACTTTCTGCGGTGCGATGACATAGAGGTTAGCTGCGCAACGCTGCATGATGAGGAATGTGGACTCACGCAGGTGGTACTTGACAGAACAGATGTATTGATTTGGTGGGGACATATGAAGCACGCAAATGTTCCGGACGAGGTTGCAATGCGCGTTCATGATGCGGTCCTTGAGGGAATGGGAATGATCTTTCTCCATTCTGCGCATCATTCAAAGCCGTTTAAGTTTTTGATTGGAACATCGTGCAACCTCAGCTGGCGTGAGGACGGTGATATGGAAAGAGTATGGGTATGCAAGCCGTCACATCCTATTGTCCAGGGCTTGGGAAGATACTTTGAGCTTCCTCATGAGGAAACCTATGCGGAGCCGTTCGATATTCCGGAGCCGGATCAGCTTATCATGATGGGTTGGTATGAAGGCGGTGAGCTGTTCAGAAGCGGCTGTTGCTACAACCGCGGAAACGGCAGGATATTTTATTTCCAGCCGGGACATGAGACATATCCGACATTTCATGACAAAAATGTCCAGACGGTAATCAAAAATGCTGTTCGTTGGGCAAATCCGACCTACAGGGCACAGCTTGACTGTCCGAATATTAAAAAAATAGAGGAATAGCAATATATCAAAATAAGACTGTCGAAAAAGTCAATTGACTTTTTCGACAGTCTTAACTTTTTCACGAGTACAGGAAAAAGTTTTGGAATCAGCAAACTGAGCACAAAGGGAGGACATATACATATTCTTGGACAGTTTTAAGTTATTAATCCAAGAATAGTCCGGAGTCAATCCCGGATTTTGTGTAAAGTCTTTACGAAACCTCCAAGATGATATATAATAAAAATATCATTTTGGAGGTTTTAATTATGCCAAGGTACAAATTAAGTCCCGAGGAACGGGCAGCGGAAAAAGAACGCAAGGATAATTTGCGCAACATCATGAAAGGACTGGACGTAAAAAATTTTGATGACCTGAAAG
>URAN01000100.1 GCA_900545865.1 uncultured Eubacteriales bacterium | reverse complement strand
TTTTAACACAGCGAAAGCGGAAATCAGCCTCTCAAAATCGGGGTTCGGATTATTCACTTTCGGCTATGCATATCTCTGTCGGCGCTGTTAAAATTTTCGTTTTTATCATTTGTATCACCTTTATCCTTATAAATCTTTTTCGTATTGTTCGTGATATTCTAACAACTTTGTATTTCGCTTTTCTATATCCCCGTTATTTATTTTTAGTTTATATTGAAATATATTTAATCCATACGTCAGGCAATATAAACTAAACACAGGCATAAGTATATTCCACTCTTTCACCCGAAACAGCATTGAATGCTCACTGTCAAATTTGCCCTTGAAAACGAACTTGCATCGTGGATACTCATATATGGGTTTCCTCAATCTCAACTCCGGCACATCACTTCCGATAACATCTATCAGCTCCGGACAATTTTCCGCTCCTTCACTTGTTAAAACTTTCCAGTTAGGTCCCGTTGTCGCCGTATAATTGCAAATCAAAACTGTTTCGTCATCTTTATCGTTTTTAAACATACTAAAATTAAACAGTTTTATCGGCAGGCAATATAGAACAAGCACTACGATTATAATATATTTAAACACCTTTCTCATCTTCCGATTGTTCCTTTCGGCATGGTTCTTGTTTTGCATTTTGTCTTTTCAAAATCCGTTTTAGCACTCGCCGCAACAATGCAATAAGCAATATAATGACAGCAACTTTGAACATCAAAGATATTGCGCCCCATAACGATAAATTATATAATCTGTAAACCTTTTGTTCGCCGTTTTCGGCATAATCTTTTTTATTTATTATAACAACCTTTTTCGGCACAATCACCTTTACATATTGCATATCATAATAAAATGTTACGGGGTTTGTCTTTTTTGATACAAGTATAACTTTTCTGTCCAAAAACGTCTTGTTTTCAAAGAAATTATCCTCGCCTATTCCATACGGATTTATCAGCCAAGTCGGCATAACCGCTCCGCATAACGCATCATTTGTGCTTCTCCTAATACAAAGCGGTACGCCCCCGGTGGATTGTGTATATGAAATCAATGATACTTCATTATCCGGGTATTGATTCTCATATTTTTCAAAAATCTCGGATAAGTCCATTTCATTTTCACAGTACTCCACATCGAACACAGGAATAAACATCGTCAACCCAAATATAATTATCAGCAAAAATACAATTTTATTTTTCATTTGTATTATCACTCCGTTTGTCGATTTTTTATTTAGAGCTAAGATATATTTTTCCGTCCTCAGTCTTTTCGTGAACAATTTCTACTCCAAATGTGCTTATCATTAGATTTATTGTTTCAATTCTTTCTATAGGTATTGAATCATCACATCTAAATCTATAATCACGGCAAAACGGCATATCTCCATTTAAAGACGGCAGCCAATTATATAGCTTATCTTCTATTCCGTTTCGCACATGTTCAACCCACTGTGTATAATAGGGTTCACGCAAAAACAAAATATCCACGTGTCCGTCATACCCATCGAGTTCTTTATCGAGTACGTATAAATACACATCATCTTTATCATTTTTCACACGCAGGCATTCGGGTTCTTGTATCTTTTCAACCGTCATACCTATACGCTCTAAAATCTCAAGTGCAGGCACCGTAAACGCCCCGTTCGGACACAGCTTTCCTTTGATTTCAAGCTTTTCACCATTAATATATATATCTGCCGGTTCAGCCTTATATTTATTGAAAAAACTCTCTATATCATCATAATAATATACATCAAAGCTTGATATTCTGTCCGCTCCGTCTGCCTTTTCGTATCTATGCCGTTCTTTATACTCTATTATTTTTTCACCCTTATTTGTTACAACGTATATAAAGTCACCAACCTCATATTTGAATCTGTAAAAAGCATCGGGTCTCACCGCTTTCTTGCCATAGATTTTAATATCGGGATTATTCATGGTGATATATCTTGGTATAAGATAATCGCTCTTTAATACATTATACCAACCATACGATTTATTCAAAAAATCATAAATTGGATATGTATCGGTTATTTTATACTCAAATGCTCCATTTATAATGTCCAATCTTTTATCAGGCTCATTTATAAACCTTTCCATAACAGACCTGTTTTCCAAATCATATAATACACACTCATCTTCTGCATTAATTTCTCCTATTCCGCACACAGCGATTATTCCGATAATAATCGCTGTTGCCGATATGGTTTTAATTATTTTATTCATCGTTTACCTCATTTCGGAATTAATTTATCGGTTTGTTTTTTCATATAAATGCAAAAGTGCGGTTATAAATTCCTCTTTTGTTATGTCCGCGCGCGGATTGAAATGATTGTTATCATCACCTGTCATTATCCCAAGTTTAAACATCTTATCCACGCCCGACAGCGCCCAATCCGATATTTCGTCAATATCATCATATTTCATACTTACCGATTGCGTTGCAGCGTTTTTGGCTCCGCTTGCTTTGTTGATTATTACGTCATACAAGTTTGACAAAATCTTTGCGGTTTCTTCTCTCGTGATATTGTCATACGGGCAAAACTCGGTGTCTGATTTTCCGTTGACTATATTTAGTTCGTTCAAAAGGCATACATCCGAATTCCCGGTATCGGAAAACGGATTTTTATACCCACTCGATAATGCAAATCCCGCTTTTTTAAGCACTGCCGCCGAAATCTCGCATACTTCGAGCCGATTGATTTTGCCGGTATAATTAATTTGATTCCGTTTCGGCACAATACCCATATCTTTTGCGCTTTCTATATCTTTATATGCCCAATCGGACGGAGTGAACGTCACATCCTTATCAAGAACGATTTTCCCTGTTTTCAATGCATAAACAAAACTTAAAAATCTTCTGTAATCATCACTGTTCACAGCATACTGCTTTTCGGAATCATCATAAAAACGGTCACTATAAAAGCCGCATTTTTTGACATCTCCGTCTTTCAAGTAAAATTTTACCGAGTATGTACTAACATCATTTACATATCGTTTTTTACCATCATCGGATATGTTGAAACTTACTATAAAATTTAGCAGATATGCAATTTCAGACCTTGATTCAGTCATATAATTATACATTTGATGTTCATAATACATCGGTCCACCGGCATTTATTTCGACTTTTACTATATCATTTCCCGTCAAATTCGGCTCAATTTCTTTTACCGTCATAACCTTTGCCTCATCCGCAAATGCGGTAATGTTTACGCACAGCATTATACTTATACATATTATCAGCAGTGTTGCAATTTTCTTTTTTATCATTTGTATTATCACTCCATTTGTCGATTTTTATGTTTCAGTTACCCAATCAATAAAATATGACGGCTCTTTTGCATGGTCTCCGCCATAACGCGGCATATATAACATTCTATCTATTATTGAAACAAATGAACCAAAGTCTATTTCCTTACGGCAACTGTATTTTTCGTCCACCGGCGTTATGTACTTATTATTAATTACCGGAATATAAGAAACCCTACTGTCATACGGCGCAATATAATTAATTAAGCCGCATTCCTCCGCAAAAGCCATAACAGGACTGATTTCGAGATTATACTCTTTTGCTCTCTCATTAATAATATAATCAACCGTGTTTTCATCATTTTCATTCACTTCTCGTCCGTTAAGCAATCTCAACACCAACAACACTGTTTCTTCATAAGTAACATTTTTATCCAAATCCGCATAAAGCTTTCCGTCATCGTCCATACGCCCTTTTATTAGCTTAAAAATATTTTTTTCAAGTAAATATGCATCATTTGTACCTGATTCAACATCAGCCCAATGAGTATCGCATTTATTATCATCACTATAGTTCATATAGTATGGTGTGGCATAATATATTGTATATAAAATATCAAGAACCTCTCTGCGTGTTACTTTCGATTCAGGCAAATGCCTATCGTTTTCGTCCAATATTTTTAAACTTTTGAGATGTTCATATTGAATATCCTCTCGCCTTTCCATATACGACCATTCATTATTCTTTATATTGTCTTTTGAATAATTTTCCTCATCCGCAAAGGCGGTGATATTTGCGGCAATACCAAAACTCAATACCAGTATCATTATAAAAGCTTTTGTAATTGTTTTATTCATAATTCATCACGTATAATAAAAATCAGTCAGAAAGGGGCTGATTTTTATTATTTCTCCCTT
>URAN01000099.1 GCA_900545865.1 uncultured Eubacteriales bacterium | reverse complement strand
TTGAAAATTTATATACAACAAAAATGAGCGCAAACAAAAAGACCTTGCAGAACAGGTTTACAAAAATTCGCAGGAAAAGCGGACGGATTTCAAAGATTATGGCCGCAGTAATGTCCTGCGCCATTGCCGTGACAATGCTCGGTGCAACCATTGTTATGGCGGCAATGGACGGTTGGGAACTAAACAACGGAATAATTACTGTTAATGGTGAGAAACAAACGATAGATATTAAACACATTGAAAACTCACGGTATTTGAATACTGACAGTTATTATGTCCCACTCCGAAAAGTATTTGAAATGCTTGACTGTAATGTGCATTACAATGTTCCAAAAAGCACTGTACCCGATTATATGAAAGGTAAACAAAGTTTTCCGTACTATGCTTGGGAAGGACGAGAAAGTTCGGTTACTGATTCCGTAACACAGCAAATTTACGGTGCAACCACAGGGGCAAATACAAATATGCCTATTATTGAGATTGTATCTAAAAACGGTGATAAATGGTATTGTCAGGTAGGCAGTGAAAAATACACTAACGCTTGGGCTCCGCCTGTTTTGCTGCTTGAAGACACATCATATATTTCAATTCGTGCGGTTGCATATTATTTGATACCTGAAAACGAAAATGCTGACTATTCAATTTTGTGGGACGCCGTTGCACACGACACATATTATTTAGGGCGTTTAACCTTTGATGAAGAAACATTAACCCTGACGATTGATACCAATGCCGGAGCCGGAAGCAGAGCACACAAAGACACGCTAAATACGATATTGGAAAACGATGCATTTAGAATTATGCAGAGAATAGAAAGTAGAAATTACTTGGTATGTATGATAGAAAATTATACTCAAGCAAATGCGGAAACTTGTATCTCCATTGATAAGGCAACAGGAAAAATGGCACAGTTGGAAACATTCCCGTCTGACATTGCCGTTCGCTTGAGATTATCGTTTGAAAACGAAAATACTTTTGTGTTAAAGCAGACAATATTAAATTCCGATGAGCTTCAAGAGATTAGACGATATGATTTAAGCACGCAGCAATATAAAGAGCCTTTGAAAATGGAATATGTAGACTGGAAACCACAGGAATAACGGGATAAGGAGGCAAAAAAATGCTTGAAAATTTATACACAACTAAAATGAGTGCAAACAAAAAGACATTGCAGAATAGGTTTACAAAAATTCGTTCAAAAAGCGGACGAATTTCAAAAATTATGGCCGCAGTAATGTCCTGCGCCATTGCCGTGACAATGCTCGGCGCAACCATTGTTATGGCGGCAGTCGGCTCTGACGGCTTGGAGCATTGGGACAAAAACGAGATTTATTTTCTCGGCAGTATGAGCTTTACGGCAAATACTTCGGGAAAGAATGTTCCATATTGGGTAAATGAAGATGTTACGGGAAAGGACGGGAATATATCCGTTACAATAAGGAATTATCAAATGCGGCGCAAAACACGCGGTTACGTTTCGGTATATACAATCGCTGAATTATCTGGCGGCAACGGAACGACAAAACTCTTTTCTATCAACGGTGCCGGTATAAACCGTGCGGCAGCTTATGACGGCAACGGTGCTTTAATAAGCGGAGGGGCAACTTCAAGCTTTAGCTATCCTTATGTAAGCAGTTATCGTTTTATAGAAGCAGCAGAAAGCGGCGGACTTTTGGAATACGCAAAACCGTTTGTCGAAAACGGTATGCTCGACCGCGAAAGCGGAAAAAGGAAATGTGTTCGTGTTGAATTTGGCATAGATGATAAAAAGAATATATGCGGAATACGTCTTGCACCTTGTTTAACTGATGAAACTAACCCTTATGATTTGCAAAAAAATGATGATTTTGACACTATTGACGCATCGACAGACAGTTTGAAAATTATCGGAGCTGTCAAAGATAACGCCGAATATTTCTTTAACTGCGGTTGGAATATGTATTTTACGGATTTTGAACGCGACTATAAAAACATAGAAAACAGCGCTGTTAATATACGCGTGGAAAAAGCCACCCCGGAAGAAATTGCGGTTGTTACGGATATTGGTTTAGAGAATGCCGAATATATTGATATAACCATTTTGGATAGCGAAAACAATGTTGTGGGCATACAAAATGAGTCGGCATCATCAGACCGACATACAATTACAAAAAGATATATGCTTGCCGATGAAAAAACTACATTTAATCTCGGCGAAAAATACAGAATGTATATAGGTGTACTGGATAAGGACAGAAATCTAATTTACCGCTGGCAAGAGTATGTAACTATTCAATAAGAGGAGGTTTTACAAAATGAAAAAAATAATATTCAGCCTGTTATGTATAATGATGTTATGTACTACGGTTACTTTTGCGGCTGAAACCGAAACAGTCGGCGGGAAAATCACGCTGACACAATTTTTGGGCGTGAGCCGCGAAGATGCTAAAAGCGTGGCGATAACTATAACAATGTATGACACCGATTCTGAAACGACGTATGTTGACAAAGACACTTTTTATGATTTAAGCGATAATTTTATGCTTACCTCAACTTTTGAACCCGAGCCGCTGACATGGGACGGAATATACATAACTGTTGAAAAAACGGACGGAAACTTTTCATATGCGTATATAGAGCAATGGGGATTCGCCGATAAATACAGCTATTTAACAGACAGAGTTCCGTATTCGCTCTATAAAGTCGATGACTATCTCAAAACAAACGCGCTTATCGCGCTCGGAAAGCCGAAGATTACCGTAAACGAAAAGCTTGATATAACCGTAAACGGACGAAACCCCGATTTCACATTAAAGCCGTTTGTTGATGAAAACGGAAGAACGCTCGTTCCGGCAAGAGAATTTTGCGGCATTATCCGCAAAAATATTATGTGGTCAGAGAATCCTCAAAGCGTTATAATTCATCCTCATTCCGACACCACATTGGAATCGGACGGCAACCTGAGCGATTCCGTTATATTCAGAATCGGCGAAAAGAACTACGAAATAAACGGCGGACTTCGTAAAACGGATGCTGCAGCGATTTTGATAGGCGATAACGCATATATTCCGCTTCGGACTATTGCCGAATTGTTGGGATATACTGTTACATATGCTCCGTCACCAGGGTTTTAATAATCAAATAAACGCATCATTGCTCTGTGTTCTAAAAACAAAAGGCTATGGGATTTTCAGAATTCCATAGCTTTCTTATTTCACCGCTTGTCAAAATCGAGTCCGAAAAAGTGGGATGACGCATATTACTATGTATGACGGACAAAAAGTCCGTCACTAAATCGAGGTTAAATCGTTCCTGTGATAACAATCGTTGAGACTCCGGGTGTAACCGTCCATTCCCCGGTAGCGGTATCTCTGACAAATGATGCCGCCGGAACCGTGATTTATCCTGCAATCGTTGTGAATTGACCCGTTGCGTTATCATAGGTGTAATTTACACCCTCTGTCCAAGCCGTACCGTTAAAGGTAACAGAAATTGAATTCAAAATCGGGTCGAACTTATCGGCGACAATAACATCGTCAGCGGCAGTAACGGCAATGTTACCCGAATTTTGAATTGTGAGCGTATAGGTCAGCTGACCGTTTTCCGAAACAACCGTTGGCGACATAGCCTTTAAGATTGAAAGTTGAGGCGCGCTCTCTGCGCTTATCAATTCAGAATCCGATACCTCATTCGCTATTCCTGCGCCCGTTACCGACACTGTATTTGTGATTGAGCCGTCTTGAGCGGGCGATGCAAATCTGTTTGGTGTTGCCTCATAAATTACGGTTGTGTTTCCGTTCGCCGGCACAGTTATTCCGCCGATTGTGATTTTGTTCGCGTCAACGGTTACAACGGGCGGTGTCTGAAGAACGCCATCTGTAAAATAGCGAACCGAGCCGTCACGGTACGTCAGCGGTGTAAACGTTAATCCGTTTAACTCATATGAGCCGAGATCATCGTTCAAAGTAATGTCGGTCAAAGCGGTGTTGCCCGAATTGACCAGACTGATAACATAAGTCACATCATCGTCACGCGAATAAATCGGACGGACAGCCGTCTTTGATACGGAAAGCTGTTCCAAAATTTCGCCTACGGTGGTGTTAGACGAAGTTATAACCCCGTTATAAGACAATGTGGCTGTATTTGTGAAAGTAGCCATATAAACCCCTCCTATAATAAATTGCAAGAAAAGTTCCCTGCAATTTATCATATGCGGACAAGTCAATATTGGTGAAAACTTTAAAATCTATTTATACAAATCTTATTAGCCCTAAACAGGTCATCAATATTAAATCTTAGAAAAATAAAATATCCGAAATTCCGATATATCTATCGGAATTTCGGATCAGATTACTGACAAACCCACCATTTTCAGGTGGGTTTGTCAGTAATCTGATCGCCCTCGTAAGAGGGCGTGCATTTCACCCTTGATTTGACGGCTATTTTATGCTA
>URAN01000098.1 GCA_900545865.1 uncultured Eubacteriales bacterium | reverse complement strand
GATGATGATTTTACACCGCTTGATGAAGAAGATGACGATTTACCGTTTTAAGGGGGCGTGAATGATGTATGATAAAAATACGTTGTCAAAGAGAATAAAAAAATTACGGCTGGAAAATGGCTTGACACAGCGACAGCTGGAAAGAATGGCAAATATCGCTCCGTCGTCTGTTTCAGGATACGAAAAGGGGCAAAAAACGCCCTCAATTGAGGTATTATGTAATATCGCAAACGCTCTTGAAACATCTGTTGATTGGCTGTGCGGAAACCTTGAATCCAAAGGCAATTATACACCTTTGGATGCTATAAGAATATTGGCACAACTGGACGGGCATTTTGGGGATATACTCAATTTTGCAACTCAATATCTACAGATGTCCCAACTGTTATCGGACGACCGAATAACGCAAGGTATATTCGACAGTTGGCTTGCCGGTGTAACACATAGTGAGGGGTGATATTGGATGAATGACCGAGAATTATTAAAATACTGGAATGATATTCCAATAGGCGCAAAAAACGCCGTATCATACGAAGAATTAAGCGCAAAATGGCATCGCACCTATCGAGGTGTCCGTAAGATACTGGAACTTTTGGGTACGGTTGACACGGGCGATGATTATATATTGATACGCTCATCGCACGGCCGGGGCTTCTTCCGAACAAAGGACAGAAGATTAATACACCGATACCGAAAAGAAATAATAAATCGGGCGAACAACGTATTAAAACCGCTCAATAAGATTTATAAGGTACAAGCAAGAATCGTAGGGGCGATGTCCCGAACAAACAAATGACACTAAATGACACTTTTATGTGTGATAAAATGTAAGAAAACCAAACAGGAGTTGAGAATATGGCAAGACCTATTAAAAAAGGACTTGATTACTTCCCGCTCGATGTGAATTTTTTCTCGAATAAAAAGATTAAGGTTTTAAAAAGCCGCTTTGGAGCTGACGGCGTGGTTATATATTTATATATACTGTGCGAGGCGTATAAGGAAAACGGCTACTATGCAAAAAATGATGATGATTTCGTTGACGTAGTAGCCGATGATTTAAATATGAGCGGCGAAAAGGTAGGGCAGGTTATAAACTTCTTATGCGGACGGTCACTGCTTGACAGCAAACTTTTCGTGTCGGACAAGGTTTTGACCTCTCACGGAATACAGACGAGATTTCAGAGTGCGATAAAGTCCCGTGCGGCAAAAGTCGCAACTGAGGTTAAGGAAAAATATTGGGTTTTGTCCAAAAATGAGACGTTACCTTATGTTAAGGTTACGCAAAATCCGAATTATTCCGAGAATAACCCGAGTTATTCCGAGAAAAACCCCCATTATTCCGAGAAAAACTCCATAAAGGAAAGTAAAGAAAAAGAAAGTAAAATAAATAAAAGGAAAGTAAAAGAAAAGAAAGAAAAGGAAAAAGGCGAAGCTCCGCCCTCCGCCGCCGTGTTACACGCTTATGAAAAATATATTGGTATAGTAACACCGCTTGTTGCTGATGATATTGATGATTTTTTAAGCAAGGGCATTGAACCGGAGCTTATCATTCGTATTATTGAATATGCGTGTGAGAGAAATGCAAGAAGCCGTCAGTACATACAACAGGCAATAATTAACAATCTCAATGACGGAATACTTACGCTTGACGCTTATAACCGCAAGGAAGCCGACAGGCGTGTAAATTACAAACCGCCGCAGAAAAAGAGTAAATTCAATAATTACACTTCCGAAAGCAAAACCGACTATGCCGAACTGGAGGAGCAAATATTAGACAGTATGTTAGACGGTGATTATGAATGAAAGGAGCAAACGAATGGACGAGATTAAACTGGTGATAAAATTGCCGCCCGTTACCAAAAAGAACAGTATGCAGATGATACGGAACAGCAAAACACAAAAGCCAATGCTTGTACCGTCAAAACAGTATCGCAGGTACGAACGTGATTCGGGGTGGTTTTTAAAGCCGCTTGCGATTTCAAGCCCCGTGAATATTCGGGCGTTGTATTATATGGCAACACGGCGAAAGGTGGATATTACGAACCTTGAATCCGCATTGTTGGACGTACTGGTTAAACACGGAGTAATAACGGACGATAATTGCCGCATCGTAGTATCAACGGACGGGAGTCGGGTTCTCTATGACAAAGACAATCCCCGAACAGAGATATACATAACGGAATCGAAAGAGGTGACGGCACCGTGACATTATCTGAAGCAATAGAGAAAATGAGAAAGCACCGTCTATTAAAATGAACAAGGGAAGAATATATCCAAAACAATCAACCTATATATGTGAACAATGATAAATATAGCGAGCCTAAATACACTTGCGAATGCGGTGGTAATGTGAGAAAAAGATTAGATATTGTATTAGCAAGTTATCCTCCAAAATATCAATATAAATGTGACAAATGCTGCAAAGTCGAATATTTTGAGTTTTAGAAAGGATATATAATATTATGCTAAATATAAGTTTTATTATAGCTGCAATAGTATTTCTTACTACTGGTGGTGGAGTAATATTTCTTTGTACGCAAAATCGCTATGAAGACGCATTAGTTACTCTTATAGGTGGGGTCATTATGTCGGCATTAATAGGTGGAGCACCCTTAGCAATTTCAAAAACAAATCAAAAAATAGGAGGAAATAAAATGGAAGAGAATTATATAACAATAGATTTTACAGAGGAAGAAGTTGATGAAATTCTTGCTGAGTATTATGGTTTGGATATTAAATTTCCTACTGACAAAGAATTGCTTGAAGAAAAAAAGATGGGAATTTCAGAAGACGATTTTAAACGAATTGTATTAGAAAAAATACTTTAATTTTGCGTTTTTGTAAGAAAGGAAATAAATATGGCAAAAGTAGAAATAGTTAAACCTTCTATAATTAATTTAGAATTTCACCAAAGAAAGTGAGGACGAATGATGAAAATAAAAGGCTTTGACAAGGATTTAAAATGCAGAGGATATCAATTTGAGGTTGGAAAAACATACAAAATAAAACTACCTGAAGGCTATGAACTTACAGAAAAAGATTTGTGTTCGGATAAGGTATTTCACTATTGCAATAGCCTGAGAAAAATACACGATTATTACTCTGTTAAGCCTGAAGATAATAATCGATTTTGTGAAATTGAAGTTTTGGGGAGGGAAGTAACAGACGGAATCAAATGTGAAAGTAATAAAATTAAGGTAATTAGAGAAATAGTTGACGAAGAACTTGATACTTTGAAAGGGTTAACAGACGAAAATATAGATCTTTTTGACAGCAGAGAACACAATAGTGGAGACTTTAACACTTGTTATTATTCATTGGGGTTATTCGGTACTCAATACCCCAAAGTTAAAATATTCGACATAGAAACTGATATGACTATGAAAGAAGTTGTACGGACGGATTGGTATCGTATGTTATTTAAATATTCGCTTGACTTAATAAAATGGATTGAGAATACCGATGAAGAAAAACAATTTGATAAAGATAAAGATTTAATCGGAGGATATTTAAAAACATACACATACAAAGAAGCGTGCAAAAACTGGTGGGATAAATACACTGATAAAGAGAAGGCTGTTATAATGTCTATGCCGAATTTTGATAAGGATAAGTTTAAACAGATAACAGGAATTGAGGTAGAATGAAATGAATGAGCGTGAAAGATTAATTGAAAAATTATATGAATGGGGCAACAAAGAAAATGACGGTGTAAGAGCTGAAAGCATAGCAGATTACCTACTTGAAAAAGGTGTGATTGTACCGCCTGTTAAGGTTGGTGATACGGTGTATGGAATATCAAGGGGTGTTATTATACCTATCGGCATTGACAGAATACAGTATAGCAATAGAGGGGTGGATATTATCGGAAGAAACGAAAAGTGTTTTGGGTACGGAACTATAACACTTGATCCTAACAACAAGATCGGAATGGAATGGTATAAAACCGAGGAGCAGGCAGAAAAAGCATTGAAAGGAGGTGCAAAGTAATGTCGTTTGCAAGAAAGATAAATAGAAAAAGACGATTAGATACACTAAAGGCACAGGGAATTTATTGCTGTGGAAGAGTGATGTCACGAAAAATGGGTTATGATACTGAAAACGAGCAATTTTATTTTTGCGAGGTATGCGGAAAAGAACAGTATGTAGAGAAGGGCGATGCAACAAATGAAACAAATTGAAAAATGTCCGTTTGTAGAAAACAATGAAAAAGAATGTGATGTACCTCCCTGTAATACTTGTTATTTAAACTGTATTTATAAACCTTATGATTTGAAGGGCGGTACGACAAAGAATGAAAAAATTGACAGAGAATGAAGCAAACGAAAGGAGAATAAAGTAATGGAAAAAGCAACAATACACGACTTTTCACGCATGTGTAAAAACCATGAACTTTGTAAATCTTGTAACCTCAGCGCCAATGTGAACGGATTGCATATTGCATGCCTTGATTTGCTCGCCGATTACCCTGACAAAGCGAGTGAAATAATACTTAAATGGTGTGAGGGACACCCGATAAAGACAAGACAGAGCGAGTTTATGAAGATGTTTCCGAATGTTAATTTAT
>URAN01000097.1 GCA_900545865.1 uncultured Eubacteriales bacterium | reverse complement strand
GCACGAAATAACCTCACGCACAGAAACGGTTGCAAACGGCGATACTTCCGAAAAAATTGTATATATTACAATTACAGCAAAAACAAAAGAGGAAATGATAGAAAAATATCATTTTACACGCAAGCAACAGGAAGCGCTCGATACGCTTTTGGAGCAAGATGAGGTGCTGATTTCCGCAGCACAGTCGCTTGCAGTGTCAGACGCAACCGCACAGGATATTTTGAAAAACTTACCCGACAGTTTATCAGCAGAGCGAAAGAAGGTTGTAAAAGCCGCCTGCTCTCTTGTCGGAAAGGTCAATTATTTTTGGGGCGGTAAATCGTCTGCTATCGGCTGGGACACGGAGTGGGGTAAGCTAAAAACCGTATCTTCCGAGGGCAGTAAAACAACGGGTACAAAAAGACCGTTCGGACTTGACTGCTCCGGGTTTGTTACTTGGAGCTTTATCAATTCCGGTTTCTCCGCAAATTCTATCGGACACGGGACACAAGGACAAATCGCAAAGTGCAGCCGAATATCTTGGAGCAGCGCTCAAGCCGGAGATTTAGCCTTTTACGGTGATTTATCGCACGTCGGAATCGTTGCCGGAAAGGACGCTGCCGGAAACATTCTTGTTATCCATTGTTCGAGCGGCAGAAATAATGTCGTTATCACAACAAACAGCGGTTTCGGTTTTGCGGCAAGACCGAGCTGTTATTAAAAAACACAGTATGTATCGGTTTAATATACTTTGTTTTAAACCGCGAAAACAAAATATATTGACAAAACTTGTTTTGCGTTTATAATGATACGTAAATCGTAACGACAAATTTACAACAAGGTCGCAAAGGGACTCTAATATGAAATACAAAGTATTGTATGGAGAAGATTATTTTTTGAACAGCAAATTGTTTTTATACGAGGAAATAGAGAAAAATTTGTTCATGTATAATGATTTGCAATATACACGATATTTATGAGACTTTTTGACATTGACGGATAATTATCGGTATAATGTTAACGGAGTGAAAATGGCATTGTCCAACAGATGCTTGCTCTTGTATGATAAGATAAATCCTCAGGTTCTCGAGTTAGTATCAAAAGACGGCAAGGTTTATGATTTTTCAGTGTCGGCATATATTTGGGGTATTGCGTTTAATGCATCGGATTTTGTAAAAGCAGGACTTATGAATTCGGACGTAACATCACTTGTTCGGAAAAGACTCAGCCTTATTATCTTAAAATGCTTTGTTTGTTTTACATAAAATATGATACAAAATGTAAATAAAACAGTTAAAAATGGTTAGAAAAGATTTTTTTGTTATGTTATCATATAATTACAAAGAGTAAAAGTGCGGGGAAAAATATGGATATAATAAATTTGAACGGAAAATGGAATCTTGTCGGAACATCACCAGACAACGAAAAAATCGAATTGGGCGCAAGCGTGCCGGGAAGTACGCTGAATGATATAGTCAATTCGGATAGAGGAAAGGGATTCGGTGATATTTTCTATCGTGACAATGCGGAAAAATACCAAGAATTTGAAAGATATTCGTGGGTATATTCGAGAACGTTTGAAATTGATTGTATTTCCGAAAAATTAATTCTGAATTTTGAAAAGCTCGATACATATTGCGACGTCTATATCAATGACAGGCATATCGCATATTGTGACAACGGATTTATCGGATATAAATTTGATATAACCGATAAAGTGACGGTCGGTACAAACAAAATCGAAATATATATGTATTCGCCCGTAACCACGGTTGAAGGCAGACGTCCGAGAAGGGGTGCATTTACTCAAGAGCGGCTTTATACAAGACGTATGCAATGCACATACGGCTGGGATTGGGTTATGCGCTTTGTGACCTGCGGAATAGGCAATGCCTTTATCGAACCCGCTCCGAACGGAATGAAGGTGAGCGATGCCTATGTTTATACAAGGTTTATCGATGACGGCTGTGCGGAAATAGGAACGGATATTCGGTTTGACGAATACAAAGACGGCGGTATTGTAAAAATTGAGATACTGAACCCTGAAAACGAAATCGTAAAAGCTTATTCAGCGTATTGCGAGGAGGACTTTATGAGGGTATCGCTGAATATAAAAAATCCCCAGCTTTGGAATCCGAACGGTTACGGTGAAGCACCGATTTATAAAATGGTGATAAAATGCGGAAAGAGCAAAAAAGAGATTCAGTTCGGAATACGGACTCTTAAAATATTGAGGATTGTTGATGACAAAAACGGCGAAAACTATAATAAATGTCTTGAACTTAAGCAATCGGAGTTTGCAAAAAATATCGATGAAAATACCGAGTTTTCGGGATTTACCTTAAAAATAAACAACAGAACGATAATGTGTAAAGGTGCGAACTGGGTACCTTGTGAGCCGTTTGACGGCAAGGACATAAAGCCAAAGATTACACATCTTTTGGAGCTTGCCAAGGCGGCGGGCGTAAACTTTTTGAGAGTATGGGGCGGCGGAGCGTTCGAGTGCGAGCATTTTTATGACGAATGCTCACGTCTCGGAATATTGGTTGCACAGGACTTTCTTATGGCGTGCGGTGAATATCCCGACAAAGAGGAGTGGTTTTTGGAGCAATTGCGTAAAGAGACGGAATATGCGACAAGGCTCATACGCAATAAAGCGTGTTTGGTGTGGTGGTGCGGTGATAACGAGAACGCAACCCACGTCCGCACGACAGACCGGGAATATCAGGGAAGAGCTGCGGCGTTTAAAGCGACCGCCCCGATAGTATATAAAAACGACCCGTATCGGGAATTCTTTCCGTCAAGCCCGACGGGCGGCAACAAATACGCCTGTAACACTGTCGGAATGACACATAATACTTCGTTTATGAGCAGCTTGTTTGAGTTTGCCGAGAGCGGACAAATGCACAGGTTCAAAGAGAAATACAAAGAGTTCAGAGCGAGGTTTGTTTCGGAAGAACCGATATTCGGAACAATATCAACGCCGAGCCTCAAAAAGTTTATGACCGAGGCTGATATATTCGATGATGATATGAATATGTGGTTCTATCATACAAAGAGTAATCCGTGTTTAAAAAAGCATTTGATTGACTATAACATCGATATGGCAGAGGGGTACCTCGGTAAGATTACAGACGGGAAAGACAGGTTGTTTAAGCTTAAATATATTCAGTATGAATGGCTGAGGGTGAGCCTTGAACAGGCAAGACGAGAAAAAGGCTTTTGCAGCGGCATAATCTTCTGGATGTTTAATGACTGTTGGCCGGCGGCGTGCGGGTGGTCGATTATAGATTATTACGGAATCCCGAAAGCGGCGTATTATTCGTTTAAGCGTGCGGCGAAAGGCGTTATCGGCTCGATTGATTTTGACGAAAAAAGCGGTATATATAAAATGTATGTATGCTGTGATGCAAAGCCGCAGGAAGTCAGCGTTCGCGTCATAAAGATGTCAAAAGACGGCTTGAATATAAAAGAATTGTTCAATGACAAAGTTATAACATCCGAGGATAGGGCGCTTTCGGTTTTTGAAACGGATAAATCGAACCTCAAAGAGGGAGAAATTTTTATACTTGAAATAACGGACAAGGACGGAGCGGAGGACAGAACGTTTTATAAATACGGCAAGCTTGAAATTGTGCCGTGCGAGGTTGAGATAAAAGAAAAAACGGACGAATATATTGAAGTTTCGGCAAAGAAATATGTTCACGCAGTCGAGATAGAGGGCGAAATGATTTTTGATGATAACTATTTTTCGCTCTTGCCGAACGAAATACGGAGAATACACTATAAAATGATAAACAGCGGAACAGCTGACCCGGACGTGTGTGGATATACCTTGAAACAAAATTAATGTTGTAATAATTTTACGGCTTAAAATCTTGGTCGAAATATGATATAATTATAAAAAGAAATGAGAGGTGTTAAAGGTTGAATAAAACAGATATGGAGTTTATTGATTTTAAAGACAGGCATCCGAACACGATATATTGTAACAGACAGAAGTTTATGAGCAAGAACAGCCACCGCCATGCGTATTATGAAATCGAGCTTATAGTGAACGGGTCGGGGACACACATCATAAACGGTAATGCGTATGAGGAGAGAACCGGCGACATTTTTATAATGCGGCTGACCGACTTTCACGAGTTTGTGCATACAAAAGAAACGGAAAACTGGGTAATAGAGATTCCGACATCGTATGTGTCGGGCGATATAGCGAATATGATGATGCAGGTAAAAGGTGATATTCTGACGAACCTGACGGACGAGGATTTTGAAAAGGCAAAATTAATATATTGTATGATAGAAGATGTCAAGGACAAAAAAGAGAAGTTTTATGACCTTTTAAAACAGAATCTCACAGCGTCGCTTATATTGTTTATCCTCGACAAAACAGACAAAAACATATCAAAATCGGGTTCAAGCGATGACCGCTTAAACGCAATTATCGAGTACATAAACGCAAATATTGCGTCGCCGGAGCTTTCCGTAAATAGCATAGCGTCAAAGTTTTATCTGAGCCGAAATTATTTGTCGCTGCTGTTTAAAAAGAATATGGGAATAACGCTAAGCTCATATTTGAGAAAGATAAGACTGAGCAATGCGGCAATGCTTTTGGAAAGCACAAATAAAAAAGTTATTGAAATCAGTGCGGATTTGGGATTCAATTCGGTTACAACGTTTTTGCGAGAGTTTAAAAAGGAATATGGCATATCGCCGAGCGATATGCGGCAAAGAACCAAGTGTGTCATTCGTTTATTGAGGTGGAATACAAAAATTTTTATAGAAACGGCAATTT
>URAN01000096.1 GCA_900545865.1 uncultured Eubacteriales bacterium | reverse complement strand
CCGCCGCAATAGGTGCGGCTGCGGCGGTAATCAGCATCATATTCTGTCTTGCCCTAAAGGGAAGTGCGCACGTCTTTAACTCTAAAATAAAAAATGACTATCTCCGTCCGTTTGTCGGCGGATGTATAGTCATTGTCATGACCCTTATTGTCGGCAACCGCGACTATAACGGCTCGGGCGTAAATATTATAGAAAAAGCAATGAACGGTGAAGCATTCGGATTTGCGTTTTTGCTTAAAATAATTTTCACCGCGGTAACAATCGGTTCGGGATTCCGCGGCGGCGAAATCGTTCCCACAATGTTCATCGGCTCGACCCTCGGCTGTACTGCGGCGCATATCATAGGCTTTGACCCGTGTTTCGGCGCGGCTCTCGGAATTGCGGCGATGTTCTGCGGCGTGGTGAACTGTCCCATGGCGTCTCTCGCCCTTGCCGCCGAGCTGTTCGGCGGTGACGGAATCCTTTTCTTTGCCGCCGCAATCAGCGTGAGCTATGTCCTTTCGGGATATTACGGTCTGTATTCAAGCCAAAAGATTATGTATTCAAAACTGCACGCAAAATTCATCAACCGCGATGTTATATAGGGGTTAAAACGCCATTTGTTTTAATCCCCCGCAATTGCTATTATCCGCAACAAAAATCAAAATAATTTTTTCATCGCCGACCGAGTCGACAGGCGAGAAAGCTGTCACCGTTAGGTGACTGAGGAGGTGTAAATTGTTTTAAAATCGTTAATAAATATACGTGTCAAGTTTTAAATGTTACAATACGAAAATATAACCCCCAAAATTATAACAAAGGACGGCTGAAATACCGCCCTTAAATTAATCCTCATTATTTGCCTTACAAAAGATTTATAACAAGCAAACCGATAAACGACAATATTATTCCGACAATACATTTTACCGTCAGCTTTTCTTTAAAGAATATCATCGACATAAACGATGACAGGATAAGGCTTGCGCCCTGGTTCAGCGGATAAAGCTTTGCCGACGGCAAAATCGCCGCCGCTTTTGTCTTAAAATACGAGTTCACAAAAAGACAAATTGACATAATCAATACATATATTCCGACCTTGCGCATTACATCAATTTCGGAATTCGCGCCCGAGCGGTCTTTAATCTTGATTGCGCCGAACACAACCAACAACACTATCGCCGAAAACACATAGGTATAAAAATTGAATACCGCCGCGCTGCCGCCGACGCTGCGGACATACAGTTTTTGTGAAAAGTCGGTAAGTCCGTTTGCCGCTCCGCATATTATCAAGAGGATGACCGAACCGATGCTCATTTTTTCCTTTATTGAATTGTTGTACGAACACATAATCAATACCGCAACAAAAAGTATCGCCAAGCCTATCCACTGATTCATATGTATTGTCTCGCCGAACATTGCCGATGACAGCAAAAGCGGAACGATAACACCCATCATCAAAAACACGTCAAGCATCATATACGCACCCTTACGAACGGAAATCAGCCACGCGACAACGAACACCGATGTCGTAACCCCCGACAGCATTGTTATCAATATAACCTTTATATCCGCTTTCAGCAAGCCTGCGTCACCCTGAACGCATATCAGCGCAAGGCTTATGACAACGCAAAATATCATTCGTATAAAATTTGTGAACATTGCGTCTTTGTATTCACGGACACAGCCGCTCGTCCTCTTTCCGCAATATCCCTTGACCGAACCCGAAAGCAGTGCCAACAGTAAAAATAAATAACCCATATAAAATAATACTCCTCTTTAAGTGTCTCTTTTAAATGTCTTTTAAGTTATGATTTTTATGTACCGAGCACATCACGGAAAGATGTTATATCCCATCGACCACGTATCCGCGCCTATGCACTCGTACACGATTTTTCTGAGCTTAGGATACATCTCGAGCTGCTTCGCACTCATATTTCGCATATGCTGGGCATACACAATCGTGATTTTCTTTTTAGTGTCGATAAGGACAAGACTTCCGTTATAGCCGATACAGACAAACGCGTCATCTTTTTCGGTTTCTTTATACACAAGCCCGTTTATAAGCATATCCACGCTTTCGCGGTTCAAAAGGCGATAACCGTTCTTTGACACGCCACCGCCGCACAACGCCTCACAGAATTTTGCATAATCGTCAACCGTTGTGATAAGGCATCCGCTGTGGTGATTATGCAGCTCTTCCGCATCGGTATGACATTCAACCGCTTCGCGGCCCGAGCCGACAAAATTATATTGTTTCGCTATCCTCTTTTTGTTTTTGTCGTTAAGATTGAACGTTGTCGATTTCATTTTGAGCGGCTTTGTTATATTTTCAAAAATAAAATCGTCAAACGACATTCCCGATGTTGCGGCAATCAGCTTTTTAATCGTTTCAAAGCTGTATAAATCGTCCTCAACCCGATTTAATGCGCTGTATGTATGCACAAGTTCACCGATTGTTATATCCGCGTCAACATCGCCGATATAATCCGAAATCTTATCCTTCAGCGAAAGCTTAAACCTTTGCGCCTGCTGCATAACGGCAACGCAACACAAGATTTTTGCGCCCGAGTTCATAAAATAGAGATTCTTTCCCGTTACTCTGATTTTGGCAGCGCTGTCCGAATATCCGCTGTGACGTCTGAACACGTTTATATGGTTATAATACACGCTTATGTCACAGCCGGGAATATCATAATCTTTGCCGATATTCTTAATAAAATCCGCAAGTTTGTTAAAATCCATTATTCCACACCCGATTCATATGAATTTTTGAATAAATTTTCTTTATTCTTCTTTTTTTATATACATATTCTATCACAAATGAAAATATTTTTCAATAGCAAATTAAAATAATTTTGCGGTTTTGAATAAATTAAGAATTTTTGAATTCCGATAAAAATTTTGAAAAATATGTTGACAAGAAAAGTCAAATGTATTATAATATAACTAACAACCATTAGTTATATTATAGAATTATTCATTAAAAAGAGGCACTGTTATGGCATATATATTAAATGAAGTCACATTCCGCACAAACAACACCGATGACGGAATGAAAATTTTATGCCGCGGCAAAGAACAGAGCCGAAACACATTACACAGCGATAATTTAAACATCTTAATGCTTGATTATAAATTAAAAAATTATATTAAGAGGAGAAGTGCTTTTTGACTAAGTACAACACACGGGATCTTGTATTCTGATCGGGAGGTCAGACATCAAGACATCGGCCTCCCTGCGAACGCAATTGAAAAAACAATATTCAGGAGGATAAATAATGAATAAAAATATTATAATACGTTTGGAAAATAAGGAAGATTACAGAAAAACGGAAAATCTCGTAAGGGAAAGCTTTTGGAACGTTTATCGCCCCGGCTGCGAGGAACATTACGTTTTACACACATTGAGGAATGACCCCGATTTTGTATCGGAGCTTGATTATGTCATGGAATGTGACGGAGTGTTAATCGGTCAGAATATTTTTGTAAAAACCGTTATAAAAGCGGATGATGGCAGGGATATTCCCATTATGACGATGGGACCCATCTGTATAACTCCGACTCTTAAACGCAACGGATACGGAAAAATGCTGCTCGATTATACGCTCGAAAAGGCGAAAGAATTTGGCTGCAAGGCGGTATGCTTTGAAGGAAACATTGGTTTCTACGGCAAAAGCGGCTTTGATTATGCAAACAAATTCGGCATAAGATACCACGGACTCTCAGAGGACGATGACGCGTCATTCTTTTTGCTAAAAGAACTTGAGGATGGGTATTTAAGCGGCATCACGGGCGAATACGCCACTCCGAAAGGATATTTTGCGGCGTGTGATAATCCCAAAGATTTTGAAAAATACGAATCCTCATTTCCGTTTAAAGAAAAACTGAAACTTCCGGGTCAGTTATTCTAAACGCAAAACACTTCAAATCGGGGAACAGGACTTTTGCCTGTTCTCCGATTTGTTTTAACGCGATAACATCGACATTTTCAAAATTTTAAAAACATCTGAAATAATTAAATTTAAAGGAGTTTTTTTATTTTTATGTATATTATAAGCAAAGCGGCACATAATAACAGCGTACAAAAGAAAATTAAAATCAAAAATCAAACGCAAAAACAGGAGGAATTATCTTATGAATAATCAAAATCGCAGCAACAAAAACGAAAATCAGAACAACAATCAAAACAACAATCAAAACAACAACCAAAGCAAACAAAAGAACAACAACGAAAATCAAAGATAATTTATCTTAAATTTTTGTCGGCATCCCCGTTTTGTTTCGGCGATTCGGGGACTTTTACATAAATTGTATGAGTTAAAGCGGCACAAATGTTTATAATAAAGATTGCGGAGAGAGTTTTGCGGATATTAAGCGCGCTCTTCCGCAATCTTTACGGTTAAAGGCAAATTTTGATAAGAGGCGCAAATGAAAAGAAAGTACGGAACACAGACGGCAAAAACTTTCCGGACGCTGTTTCTTTTATTATTTATTATCTTTGCTGTTGAGCCGAGAGCATACGCGGACGAAAAAACCCTGATTCCTGTCGGAACAACCGTCGGAATAACGGTATCGATAAAGGGTGTTTCGGTTATCAACACTGCCGACTTTGAGGGCGCGGACGGAAAACTATGTTCGCCCGCCAAAGACGCAGGCATTCAGCCGGGCGACCGAATAACAAAAATTGACGGCAGGGAAATAACCTCGGCGCGTGAGCTTGAAAAAATTTCGGGCGAGTCAAAGGGTAAAGAGATTACCGTTGAATATGACCGCGGCGGCAATCGCGCGGAAACGAAAGTCAAACCCGAGACCGATGTATCGGATAACAAGGTGCGCATGGGCATATGGATAAAAGACTCTGCATCGGGCATCGGTACAATGACCTTTATCGACCCCAAAAGCGGAAAGTTCGGCGCTCTCGGACACGGAATTTGCGAAACGGACGGAGCGGTCGTGCCGATTGGCGGCGGACGGATTTCAAATGCCGAAATCACTTCGGTTCAAAAAGGCGAAAAAGGAGTTCCGGGCGAGCTTGTCGGTATATTCTCAGAGGACGAGCGAGCGTGCGGCGAGGTTGAGATGAATACCGATAACGGGATATTCGGAAACATTGCGCCGAGCATGCTCGCCGAGTTCGAAGGCCGTGCCGTTCCCGTTGCGAACCGTGACGAAGTATCCGAAGGTGAGGCGACCGTGTTATCGAATATCGAAGGGAACAAGATTCGCGAATATTCGGCGGAAATAGTAAAGATAAATGACGACAAAGATGCGTCAAAGGGAATGATTGTTAAAATTACGGACAGTGAACTTATCGAAAAAACGGGCGGAATTGTGCGCGGAATGTGAGTGTGTTATAATAGGGACAACACAGGAAATTCAGCAATATCAAGGGTTTTCGGTGTTTTACCGTTTCATTAACCAAATTTTCGAGGCGGAAGTCCTATACTGCAAAATACGGAAAGCGAGGTGTTTTTAACCAAGACCGAAAAGGCTTAAACAACCTTTTCGGTCTTTAATTTTGCCCTCGTTGATGCCCTTGCAAAGCGGTTAATAGTTGTTTTATCAATTACAGACGCACGAAGTTATCTAATAATACACAAATTCGTGCAACAAAATAATAAACGGAGGAAAACGAAAATGAAATGCCTTATGAAATATGAATGGGTAAAGCTTATGCGATCCCACCTGCCCCAAGGCAAGGGCGTAATGGGCG
>URAN01000095.1 GCA_900545865.1 uncultured Eubacteriales bacterium | reverse complement strand
AAGTAGTTTCAGAAATTTGGGGTAAATTTCGACTGCACTTTTATTGACATTTCCAAACGTTTATTGTTTCTATGGTGCAAAAATATTTGTCTCCATTTTTTCTCTTATAATCGCCAATGCTCTGCCATTATAATCTTACATTATGCAAACGATGACAAAGGTATTAAAATTTTATACACACAAAAGGCACACTTTTAATATAAATGCCATATATCAAAATCAGGTTTCTATCCGTTTACACTAATGTCTTTCCTTTTACATAAAGCCGCCATTTTATCTTAGCCAAAAGCTTCTGCAAAAGTTTAACGCGGCAATAAAATTGCGCGATCTCCCGAAATGTGTTCAGCCCTATAGTATATACCATAGACAGGATCCTCAATCCGTTCAAACCGCTCATCATATACAGGAGTTAAATCACCCAGAAGCACAGTTGAAACCTTTAAACTTTCGCCACCTCTCTTTTCAGGGAATATGCAAACAGTAGCATCCTTCAAGCCGTTGATTCGCAGCATTCTGTGATAAACAACACTTACTGGAGCAATTTCGTTCAATGATATTATTCCGTTTTCCTGCCTAATAAACACTCTGCACTCCTTGTGTTCGCTTCTGTCAAAATGGTAAAGTGAATGTCCGTCTTTAATTTCACAGTCAGTCCCAGTCAAAATTGGTGCTCCTAGTGGAAATTTTAATGCTGTTTCCGTCGTCAGATTTGGATTGTAAACAGAAAATATCATAGAGTTATCATGTGATGACACTGTCATGCAAGGCGATTTTACATCATCAGATATTTTGTTAAATTTGATATCGTATCCAAAGCCTTCAAGTATTTCCCTGATTTTTGATGGCGGTGATTTGACAGAAATTTTATTACTGTCATCTGGCAGCGTGGAAAGTCCTTCTTCACTGCCGTAATATACAACTCTGCCACCCATTTGTTCAAATTCCAATAATCTATCCGCATTCTCTGCCGTTTGCGGCACGGGAGATATTAATATGCTTGCCTTATAAATATTCAAATCATGCTTTAAAAAATTATCAGAAGACACAACACAATTAAGTGGAAGTCCATCGTTTATCGCATCCATAATATACCTGTCACCGTAATACATTTCTGGAAGCACAGCCGCATCGGTCGTTGTTGTAAATTCGCGCACAGGATAAACCCATACAAGCGGCGACAGCTTATCCGCCGCATCCTTTTCTGCCTTTAATATATGCGGCAGTGGCTCATTTACGCAAGCATCCGGCATATCTCCAAATGAGTTATCAACCGATAAAATACTGAATAATTCTGCTGAACGCACATTACCGAAACTATCTATTCTTGAAATTGCCATCGGCAAATATATATCATGAGGTTCACCGCCGTAACGGTCGTACCACGGAGAATTTACCCACCACGGGTCATGTATATAATAGCGAAACAAAAATTCATCTCCGGGCAATTCACATATTCTTGTCATATGCCCCATAAGTTCAAGTCCGAAGTTATAATTTAAAGCAGCCCATGGCGAATTTGGTGGCGGTAAAATATTAAGTTCTCCATTGTAAATATCATAAAGTGGCACACCGTCTGTTGCGTAATCAATACCAACTGAATTATTTGTACCTCTTGTTGCAACAAGAATATCTGGACACTCTTTTCTAAACAGAGTCCAAAATTCTTTAATTTTTTGCTTTACTCCGTAAAGTTTGTCACTCCTGAAATTTTCTCCATCAAATATTTTTCCCTCCATTATCCACGGACAATCACTAAATCCGAAACCGTTTGAAAACCAAATGTAGTCAAACCCCATATCCTGCAAAAAAACATTTGCCTGTTTTCCCAAAAATGTTGCAAACGGAGTTTTGTCGGGAATGCCACTGGGATATGCAGCATAGCAGTGCTGATCACCGCTTAAAAGCGCCGTTGAGTCAATAAAGCCAAATCGCCTCTGCCCTGATACAATTTCTTTATGACGGTTATACTTAAAGTCCGACACCGCAAATTCAGGGCCTATATCAAAGGTTTCACCTACCGTTATTTTTGAATCCGGATATAGTTCATTGCCGATTAATTTAATTTTGCTGACTATATTTTTTAGAATTCCGTATGTGACAACAGGTGGATTTTCAATGTATTTTCGTTTTCGTTTATTAAGAGGTAATACAGGATTTTCTCCGTCCAACAAGAGTTTTTCATTTGCGTTTCCGACATAGCTGCACCATTCAAACACTTCATCCTCATCCGCATTATAGTCCAATATTTCACTCCCATCTGCTACCCACATCATAACAGAAATTTCTTCGCGCTCTTTAAGCAACATTCTCCAATCCATAAACATTTTTCGTATTACCGCTTCTATATATTTATCATCTGTTTTCTTAAACGGTTTAAGGCTTAGTTCAAGTGTTATTTTTTTAAACATGATAATAATCCTCCCTATTTTACAATCACACTTTCTATGCCCAAAACATCAGCAATTTTTTTAATTGTGTCCGCACGATGTCCTATTCCGAGTGCGTAATGATGTGTCGGGCCTTCCATTACCCACCTTTTAATAAATTCCTTTGTTGTAGGCTCAAAAAATCCTCTTGTGTTTGTGTTGCCTGTCGGAGGAATAGGGCCTTTTTTAGAATATCCCTCACCAATTACAAATTTAAATCTTCCATCATGTGTCTGCGTTATGCCAAGCATGGTAATCGGTCCTTCCTTTAGCTTAAATTCAACAGAAGCACCGCTTCCGGGCTTGCCGTGAAATTTTGTAAGACTTCTTAAAATAGGCTTACCATCTGCTATGGCGATATGATGCGGGCCATCATGACCGACAAGAATAAAATCCTCATTAAAGTCAAACGGGTGAAATTCCGCAAAGCTGCCGCCTATATTGAGTCTGTCCATAATAAGCATTGCAATCAGAGTTTTTATATCAAATTCACCGCACATTGGTGTTCCCTGTGCATTCAATATTGAATTGCCTACAATAAATGAAGTTGCAACTTCGCGCTGCAGCGTATTCTCCCGCCCCTCATAATAGTATGCAAGTCCGTCAAGTCTAAACGTTTCTATCAGCCTGTCAAGCGCCGCCGCTCCCTTTGCCGCCTTTTCAAGATCGCTGTCCGTCAGCTTCATTGTTACAGGATCGCTCACCGGCGTCGGTGTATCAAATTCCTGCAGTATTAAGGCTTTCTTTGCCTCAAGTTCTTCAGCCGTAACCTTTTCATATTCCCCTACAACATCGTCAATTTCAATCAGTGGAATATGTACTCCGAAAGCCGAAGAGACCGCTGTCGGATCTGCGTGCATATCATACATTGCCTCAAGCACGTGTCCCATAAGACCGAGTCTTGCTCCCTTTAAATCATGCAAAACCTTTGCAATTTCGCACCATTCGGAAATTTCATTTTCCGCAGCCTTATCATTATACAGGCAGCCTATTATAACATCCTTTACGGGTTTCCCTAAACGAATTGCAACACCAGTAAACTCCGGCACAGAACAAATGTTATCATTTTCAAGTTGCATGAATGTACAAGCTTTTGAATAATCCATATTCATAAGCGGTTGAAGTGCCGTAAGAATTATCGGCGCATTTGTGTTCTGCACAATAGGCGCAAAAACAGAAGATGTTGCATACGTAATCATATTACATACAATAAGGTCTATCCTGTCACCGTTAATCCTTTCCGCCACCTCAAACGCCTTACTGTTAGAGCCGACAATGCCGTAATCAAACACCTTTACATCATTGCTTTCCACCAATTTCACGGTATCGGAATGATAACCGTTCAATGATTTTTCAAGCCCCTCAAACTGTTCAAAATACACCTCGTGAATTACAGAAAAAAATGCAATATTCGCCGTTCGCTGCTTTTTGCGTGTAATCATAAAAAACTCCTCCATTTTTTTATTATATCTTGATTTTAACAAAAGATTATGATATACTCTTTTTAGGAGATGATTAAATTGAAAATTAAAGACAAGCTAAATGCAGACACAAGGCAACTTATTGAAAATGGACCTATTACAATAGTCGCTTTCGGTGACAGTATTACTCACGGTGCGTTCGGTCCGGGCGAAATAGATTATGAAGCAGTATATTGGAATGTGCTAAAAAAACAGCTTAATAAGGTTAGAAATTATGTTCCTGTGAACGTAATCAATGCTGGGATTGGTGGAGTCTGTGCAAAAAATTCTTTATGCCGACTTGATAATCAGGTATTAGCTCATAACCCGGATTTAGTTATTGTTTGCTTCGGTTTAAATGACGTTAATGGCAGTTTAGAGGATTATACATACTCACTGAAGACAATCTTCACAAAATGCATTGAAAAAGGTACTGATACTATTTTTATGACACCTAATATGCTCAATACCTATGTTGCACCAGATACAAGCGAGCAGTACCGTGAGTATGCAGCAAAAACCGCTGATATGCAAAATTCAGGGAGAATGGATTTGTTTATGGAAAGTGGTATCATGCTTGCAAAAGAAATGGGAATAACAGTTTGTGATTGCTATTCTGCCTGGAAAGAATTAAGTAAAACAACCGATACCACAATGTTATTGGAAAACCGCATTAATCATCCAAATCGAGAAATGCATAAGCTTTTTGCAACTAAGTTGTTTAACTTATTGATAGACAAAACTAACGTTTCTATCACCAGTTCTGATACCATATGGAAAGATAAGTAAAGAATGGAGTTTTAAATGGAACTGAAATATATTAATCCATTTGTCAGATTTTCAAGGGTTTTATCTATCCGCGAAAATACGATATTTCCCGAATATTGTCCAATTGACGCAAGGCTTTTTTTTGTTGAAAACGGTGAGGGTAAGATAAAAGTTGATGATAAAATCTTTGTTATGCCTCAAAACAGCTTGCTTTTTATTAATTCAGGTCAAAACTATCATCACATGCCATGCAATGCGGTTTATAATGCAATTAATTTTGATTTTACTCAAAATTTTTCACATTTTGAAGAACCTATACCACCTGTAAATATTAAAATAACAAGTGATAAAAGACCTTTTGAAAAAATAACCTTTACAGATGCTCCACAATTTGATAAATACTGCTTTCTCCAAAACCGCTATTCGCTTCGTCAGCATTTCATTAAAATAAATGATGCTTATGAAAAAAAACTGCCGTTTTACAGGCTTAATACTTCGATAGAACTATCGTATATTCTTCTTAAAATAGCACAAGAAGCAGAAAAACGAACACAAAAAATTGATGGGTTTAATGTGGAAAAAGTAATTGATTACATACAAAATCATTATTGCGAAGAAATTAATAACACAGAATTGTCGGCAATATTCCACTTTCACCCTAACTATATCAACTCGGAATTTAAAAAACATACTGGTAAATCACTACATAGCTATATTTTGGAACTAAGAATATTGAAATCAATAGCCATGATGGAATCAGGGTTCACAAATATATCTGAAATAGCTCATTCCTGTGGCTTTAGCGACAGCAATTATTTTTCGCGGTATTTCAAGAAAAAAACCGGAATACCGCCTAAACAGGCTTGGATTTTAAAAGTGTAAAAATTCTTTAAATTTGATTCTTTCTATGATATATCATATAAAGAATTTTTATGTCAAGACTGAGAAGCAAAAATAAGCAAAGAAAAAATTGTAGTCGAGCTGATTCAAGAATATGGCATCAAAAAAGCAGAAAACACTCAAGATATATTAAAAAACCTTTAGGATGGAGTGGTATAATATAAATAGAGTCGACAAACACCCAAAAATCTGATATAATAA
>URAN01000094.1 GCA_900545865.1 uncultured Eubacteriales bacterium | reverse complement strand
GCTACGCTTCACTCAGAAAAACAGATTCGATATTGCGTATATTTCAGATTTAGGGTAAATTTCGACTGCACATTTATTGACATTTCCAGAGCCGCAATGCACAGTATTCATACGGCAAGTTTATAATATTTTCTATACTACATATTCACAGCGTCTTATGATATGATTCTGATATTTCAAATCAAGCTCGTTAAAATATCCGCTCCAGCCCCAAACACGCACAATCAGATTAGGATAATTCTCAGGATGCTTTTGTGCATCAAGCAGCTTTTCTCGGTTTACCGAATTAAGCTGCAGCTGATGTCCGCCGAGTTCAATGAATTTTTTAACCAACAGCGCTGTCTTTTTTATTCCGATTTCGTTTTTCAATACCGTATCATGAATTTCGATTGTCATCGGTCCGCCGTTTATTATATTTGTAAGGTCAAATTTAGTAAATGATTTAAACACCGATAAAAGTCCGTCGGTATTTGCGTCGAGTGATGGTGAATAGCTCGACGAATACGGGGTGTGCGCCAATCTTCCGTCCGCTGTTGCCGGGCATTTTTCACCTTTCCAAATATATTCCATCGCACTGCCCGTGCCGGCACGCCAAATACCGCCGCATCCGTTATCACGATTATTCATATCATTTGCAAACTCGGACATTAGCTCGATCGCAATATCATCAACATAATCATCATTATTCCCCATTTTCGGGTATGATTTTAAGATATTCCTCACTTTTGCATAGCCTTCAAAATTATTTGAGAGCGCACAAAGTAATTCCTTCTTATCCACTGTTTTATCGTCATAGACCGCCTTTTTTACCGCCGCAAGAGCGTCTGCTGCATTGGCTATACCTGCGCCGTGACAGCCGAAATTGGTGTATTTCACACCGTTATTATACATATCCGCAAGCGTATTTATACAGCCGTTCATATAGATTGAGCAGAGTGGAAGCGGCGGATTTTTAAATGACTTTCTGTTTTCAATTTTTCTGTCACATTCCGCTTGAATCGCATTTTTAATATAATCAAGCAGTTCGGAAAAAGTATCACATTCTTCAAGCTTTTCCGTTATTACATCACTGACAATATGCGGAAAATCCATTGTTTCGATATTTGGAATATCCGCTCCCTTTCCGGGGATTATAAACTCCTAGCACGCCGCAACGGTATAATCAAGCGCGTCATCTATATCATAGCCAAGTTTAACCAAGCCCGGCACAACAACATCATCGTTGCAATATTGCGGAAATCCAAGTCCCTTTTTCGTCATATGTGTTGCATACTCAAAAAGTTCATTCGGCGTATTCTTGCCCACTCTCAAATTTATCTTTGGATCAATCAGCAACAGCTCCATTGACGCATCCATACACATTTTCGAAAGCTCGTTAAACATACTTTTGCCTTCTCTGTCAAAGCCGCCCAAAACCATACTTTGTCCGTTGTCGCCCTGCTGAAACCCAAAATAAAGGTCGGTATCAAAGTTTATCGAGATGAAAAATTCTTCGATTATTTCAAATATTTCCTCATCCGAAACACCCCGTTCTTTATCCTTAAGATAAAACGAGTACATATATTGGTCGAATCTTCCGAGAGTTATATGATTTGCAAAATCCATTCTTATTAGAAAGATTGACAGTTTCAGAAATACACACGCCTCGTAAAAGCTGTTTGCGCCTTTATGCGGAATGTGACAGAGCGCATTATAAAGCTCCTTGTTTCCAAGCTCCTTTGCACGAGTCTTGTATTTACCCGCCAGCTTGTATGCCGCATCGATACACCTCAGCAGGGCGTTGGCATATTCCGAATTTTCGGGATGCTTTTTGCGGCTTTCCCGAATTTCTTCGGTAATTTTGTCAAAACCGTTTGAAATTACGTAATAATAGTCGGGCGTCACATTTCCTCCTGATGACGCAATCGTACAATCATCGCTGCGATTAAACCCTATCCTGTCATTTTCGAAAATAATAGGCTTTTCGTGTTCCAATATTTTTTCAAAATATTCCGCCCTGTGGTTTACATCGTATAAATCCCCGCATTCCGGTTGCTCTGTATGTTCTCTCTGTTTTTTATGCTCCTTTGATTTCAGCAGCCGCAGCAGTTCCTTCACTCTCTCTGTCATATAAAACACACTCCTCACAAAATTGTTATTTCTATATTATGGTTTTTAAATATAGCTTTCCTTATTTTTACTTCGGCTGTCGGGTCAAAGTCCGGCCGATATTCCATTCCGATTGCCTTATATTTTCCACCCGCCATTTTGTTGTATGGCATAAGTTCGGCATAAAAAACTCCGTTTTTGTTCATAAACTCCGCTATTGCTTCTATATTGTGTTCGGTATCGGTAACACCCGGAATCAGAGGAATCCTTGTAACAAAGCTTTTTCCCGACGCTGCAAGCCTTTTGAAATTTTTTCGAATCAGCTTATTTGAAACACCGGTATATCGGATATGCTCCTTTTCGTCAGCAAGTTTTAAATCAAAAAGAAAATAATCCGCCGCAGCAAGAATATTTTCAAAGGTCGGTTCGCTGCAAAAGCCGCTTGTCTGCACTGCCGTATGAACCCTATCCTTTAAGTTTTCAAGACAGGCAAGCAAAAAATCGCTTTGATATAGCGGCTCGCCGCCGGAAAAGGTAACTCCGCCCCCGTCCGAATACATATCCTCATTCTTCAAAAGCCGTACACAAAGCTCGTTAGGCTCAACCGTTTCACCACACATCCGTATCAGATTCATCGGACACTTTTTTATACTTTCCTCGGTCAATCTGCCGCCTTTATCCAAGCAGCTTCCGCAATGTATACAGCCGTTCGGATTTTTCATAAGCTCCCGATATGTATTCATGCCTTCGGGATTGTGGCACCAGCTGCACCTCAAGGGACAGCCTTTTAAAAACACCGTACTTCTTATCCCCGGCCCGTCATATATAGAAAATTCCTCAATCGAAAATATTATCCCGTTCATTCAAATCGACCTCCTGTCTTTAATATATCTTAAAAGACTTGACAATGCAAGAAAATAATTATATAATTATAGACAAAGGTTAAGATATGAGGTGGAATTGTTATGATTCATCAAATCTCCAATTCAATCGGAAATTATAACTATAACATATTTATATACGAAAAAACTATATATAAAATGCACTTTCACAAAAACTTTGAGATAATATATGTCACTGACGGCGAAATGCAGCTTACATATAATGAAATACAAACGACAATGCTGTGCGGTGAATGCCTGATTATTCCGCCGAATGTTCCGCATTCACTCGATATACCACAAGGCTCGCACGTGTGGGTGGGCGTTTTTTCGGAGGACTTTTTCCCGAAATTCGCAAAGGAATACGGCGGCACGATTTTTTCCAAATTCAAATGTGATTCCGATTGCGAAAGCTTTTTGACAAAATCCCTTTTCTGTCGCCAAACCGCTGACCTTTACACGCTTATCGGCTGCCTTTACCTGCTCGCCTCGCAGTGTGTGGTTCACGCTGAGGTGGCAGACGTACGCATGGGCGGAGAGCTTGCCGCTAAGATTTTGAGCTATGTATACGAAAATTTTGCGGAAAACCTGACGCTTCGCCAAGCTGCTGCGGATCTCGGCTATGAGTATCACTATTTTTCCGGAATATTTCATAAATTCTTTATGATGAATTTTAAAGAATTTCTCAATATGTGCCGATTTGAAGCGGCGTGCGAAATAATTTCGGATCCGACAAAAAAACTGACAGAAATTGCTCTCGAAAGCGGTTTCGGCAGCGTCAGAAATTTCAACAGAATTTTCAAAAAAATGAGCGGTAAATCACCAAGCGAATATCGCTTGACAAATGTGACGAAAATTTAAATTCAAGCTTTAATGAAAAAATGAATATAATAGATGTGGAATGTTTTTGCGTGAGCATAACGTGAAACACGAAAGCCTGTTGCGGTTCTAAAAGTAATAAAACCGATAACAGAAACCATAAAACAGAGAGAGCTTAATAATAAAATGAGAAACGGTTAGCTAAATTATAAGATTTAAACCTGCCTTTCTGTGATGGTAATATAAATATTATATTTTTTATTGTGCATAAAAACGAAATTGAACGTAAAAATTAAATATTTCAAATTCTTGTGTTGACAAACGCAAACATTTACAGTAAAATGGTTATCAGGAATTGTTCCTGATAACCATTTTGTTTGCTGAACTAAAGGGGAATATACAGCAATAAATTTGCAAGCGCAGAGCTGCGGATTTTGAATTGATATGAAAGGGCGATAACAAAATGAAAGCTAAATTAATGCATATATTTTGGGGCGTTGTATGTGTTGCGGCATTTTTGACGCAGACAGCATATGCGGACGATATAAAGTCACCGGAGTCCTTAAGAAACGCCGATATTGAAATGCTTGCGGCACAGCCGAGGTTTGACAGCCGTGAATACGGAATAATAACGCCTGTCAGGGATCAGGGTAACACATCACTGTGCTGGGCATATTCAACAGCAAGCGCATCGGAAGCATCTGTGTTGAGAAAAGGTATCGATACAGCGGTTACGGCGAGAGCGTGTTTTTTGTCGCCGCAGCAGATAGGGTACGCAAGACATAATCGAGGCGCGGATCCTTTGGGGAATACATCGGGAGAGAGAACGCCGCAATCCGGTGAATGGAAATATTCGGGCAGCGGAACAAAGTATGCCGCCGGACTGCTTTCAACTTGGTGCGGCCCGGTCAGTGCGAATTTGCCGTATAATATAAACGGCTGGACCGGTGCGGAATATAAGCTGGAAAGTGCAATTTTGGTGGACGGTGCGAACCTTGCGCAAAGCACCGATGCAAGAGAAAAGATGAAACGTGCCATTGTGAAATACGGGGCAGTCACTTTTTCGTATAATAATGCAAGGGAGGCCGAACGATATAATCCGAATAACGACAAAAGCGGACAGCCGCACGCTTGTACGGTTATCGGCTGGGACGATACGCTTTCGGCGGAGAGTTTTGTTCCGGGAGGAGCAAAGCTGAACGGCGGCTGGCTGGTTAAAAACAGTTATAATTCATTGCCGTATTTTTATCTTTCGTACGAGGTTACCTGTGAACAGATTTATGCTTTTGACTATGCGGTAAACAATAAGTATGACTATAACTATTTTTATGATGCAAAGGCAGAGGACTTTGGAATAGGAAGTCTGGTAAAAATTACAAAGGCTGCAAATGTTTTTAAAGCGAAAAAGGGAACGGCGGAGAAAAGTGAACAAATAAAAGCGGTCAGTGTTGGAATTTCGGGACAGAATACGGAATGTACCGTTGAAGTTTATACCAACGTTTCGGAAAAAGATTTTAATCCTCAAAATATGGTGCCGGCTGCGTCAAAAACCGTTGATTTGGAATACGGCGGCTTTAATTGCATAGAGCTTGATGTACCCGTAAAGATTGAAAACGGCAGCAGCTTTGCAGTGGTTGCAACGGTTCAAAACGGATATATAACGCTTAACGAAAGTGCAGGTAAATCCTATTTGTACAGAGGAGGTTGGATGGCGTTTGAGGCTGCTCCGCGTATCAAGGCGTTTACAAAAATTGAGGACAAGCCTAATAATTATGTTGAATTTATAAGCGAATCACAGGTGAAAGTCGTTGCTCAAAGCGGTGTAAAACAGCTTGTTCTTGTATGCTATGCTAACAGTACATTGAAAGATGTTTATATTGAGCCGATTGATTTTGATACAGAGATAGAAAAAATAATTTCGCTGCCGAAAGAATGGAAACGAACGGAAAACACAGTATATAAGGCGTTTTTGTTCGATAAACCGGATAATATAAGACCGTTGTGCCGTGCGGCTGAATTTTAATTGAGAAAAATCGGTTGCCATTCAAACACTTGGAAATATGAAAAAATCGTGGGAAATAGTTGATAGCGAAAAAAGAAATATGCATTGGGATGTATGCCGGTGTGAGCTTAACGCCGATATAAATTTGGCAGAAGTTGAAAATCTTATTGAAGCGGTGTGTTTAAAACTGCCAATTAAAACCAAATATAAAATTACATAAAACACCTTTATTTGCAGATAATATGAAATGTGAATAAAAAATATTGCAAAAAGGAGTTTTATATATATGAAAGCAACAGGAATAGTAAGAAGAATAGACGACCTCGGGCGAATTGTAATTCCGAAAGAAATCCGCCGTACAATGCGTATCCGCGAGGGCGACCCGTTATTGATAACATTGACACAAAAAGACCGAGTTCAAAGACATATGGATTTTACATATGCGTTTTTGAATCTGGGAAAGAGAATATGAATGTTTTGCGGCTGTTACATTGATTATATTGAATTTAAATTCTTGACAAAACCGTAATAGTATATTATAATATAGTATATCTAAATATACTATACGGAGGCGAGCGTATGTTTATAGGAAGAGAGAACGA
>URAN01000093.1 GCA_900545865.1 uncultured Eubacteriales bacterium | reverse complement strand
TAGTAATATGCCCATTCGGAACATTTTTCATCAGAGTATGCTTGCTCTGCAAATGCAGCTATTGCCGCAGAGCAAATAATTGTAATTGTTAAAATAATTGATAACAGTTTTTTCATTGTGTTGCCCTCCTAATTCTTTATTCCCACATAACCTGTTTCGTTTATAATGTATTGCCCCTCATCGGATAAAATCCATTCAAGTAATTTGTCAACATTGCCGTTTTGATTTTCCTTGTAGGTAACAGCATAAATCGGTGTAAGAATGGGATAACTGCCGTTTCTGATATTTTCGGAAGTCGGTGCAATGCCGTCAATTGAAATCATTTTTATATCAGGATTCTTTATAATTCCTTCAACATAGTATCTGAATGAAAACCCGATTGAGTTTGTTTTACTTTTATAATCCGCCACCTGTTCTATAATGCCCGCCATTAAATCATTCACCATTTCGGTAGGGGCATCCGTAATCGGCGTATCACCCATAAACCGTTTCAGCATACTCTGACTCCCACTGCCCTCATTTCGCTGAAATGCGGCAATTTTCTCATTTTTTCCGCCGACATCCTTCCAATTTGTAATCTTGCCGGAATAAATATCTTTTATCTGCTCGGTGGTAAGATTGGTGATAGGATTGTCCTTGTGAACAAAGAAAACAAATGCTTCCGTTCCTATAGGCGTATATTCAAAGGTGGTTTTGTTTTCTTCTGCGTATGCCCTTTGCTCATCGGACGGATACACACCGATGAAAATATCTGTTTCTTTTTCCGCTAAAAGGCGATAGCCGTCAGGGGTATTGTTATACTCAAATATTCCATCGTGCAGCTTTGTCGTATTCGGATATACAGCGTTCACAAATGCGGAATACACGGGAAACAATGCAGCAGCCCCGTCAATTCTCGGCAGATTTTCGGTAAGCTTTAATGTTTTGCTGTCCGTATTTACAATTTTGGAATTTTCCTCAAACGGCAGATACGCTTGAATATCAATGTTCGGAGAAGTATTAACAGTGATACTTTTGTTATATTTGATTATTCCGAAGTTTGTTCCGAGAGCGGCTCCGTACACTGCGGCACAGATACACCAAATTATTAAAAACTTCTTTCTCTTTTTCAGCCATATCAAAGGCAGCAGAAGTGACGGCACAACAATTAAACCTATGTATGTTATAATGTGATTTATGCCGCTCGAAAACAATAACATAGCGGTTACAAATAAAGCATAATAGCTTGCAAATAGAGCCACCGCAGTTGATATTATTTTGAGTATTATAACTGACGCTTTTTTCATTGCTTTTGCCCCTTTCTTTTGTTAGAAATTAAGTCAAATCAAAATCATAATCAGTTACAATTCCGTTATCAAACTTAATTATCAGCCATTCATAGTCTATATATTTTGATTTACAGTTGTTCTTTACGCTTCTCATAACAGGATTCCCAATAATTTATTCTTAATAATATTATACAACATTTTTTGTGCATTTTTCAACCTTTCAGCAGCCTTTTCGGCGGATTGTATAAAAAATCGCAGACAGAAGCGAATCAACTCTTGTCTGCGATTTTCGGTATCATTCTAATAATTTAAACCGATTTAGTGAACAACATCGGCAAAGGTATATAACATTTGTGCAAATTCTGCTTTGGTAACATTGTTGAATGGTTTGAAAGTGCCGTCTTCATATCCCTGTATTATACCTATGCTGCTTGCCCAGCTGACTGCTTCGACAGCCCAGTCGGAAACGGCATCCGCATCCGTATAAATGATTTGTGACGATGCCTCGCTATTGTCTGTACCAAGAAATTCCGCGCAACGGTATAGCATAACAACCGCCTGTTCACGCGTTACATCATCCGAATATCCGAAAAGCGTGTCGTCATACCCGTAAATAATGCCGTTATCGTATGCCCAGTTGATATATACTTTGTTATTCGCTGGAATATCGGTGAATTTCGCTTTTGATTCGACATTTTCACCGCGGCACAGTCCCGCAATTCCCGTTGCTATAATCCCTCTTGAGGCATTTTGGTTTATACCGTACTCAACATCCGATAACCCATCCACATACGGCAGAGAAAAGAACACTGCGTTGTAATACCATTCATCATGCTTAACATCTTCATAATCGAATCCGAATTCTTCGGTAATCTGTTCCGCAAGAATGATTGAACATTTTTCTTCAAAAACATTGTGAATACCGACTTCGGAAAGAGCTTCCTTGAACGGAATATGATCGCCGAGCGCACAGAATTTTAAATATCGATCCTTTGCCACATCAAAATCGTCAATTCCGGACCAGATGTCAAGAGCCGCCATTGAACTTGTCGCATAACTTATGTAATAAAACGGTTGCGTGAATATATGCTGTATCCGTACCCATCCGTATGCCATCTCATCATCCGTCATAAAGGTCATTCCGTAGCTTTCGCCTATTTTTCTGTATGTGCGGTTCAGTTCGTCAACACTCATATTCGGATTTTTGATTGCGGCAAGCTCAAACTCGTTTATAACGCATCCGTCAATAACATTCCCAAGCAAATAATAAATTAAAGAAAGAGTATATGCGTTTTCGTCTTTGCCGTAAAAGCGGTTGTAATAGTTTGTCATAAGTGTTTCAAGACCGAGTGAATTAACCTCTGCGGTATCCATATTTGTTGCGTCAAACGTACCTATATTATTTTCCTGATTTACCGGATCATAAAGCATTGTGTTAAAATGCCCAAATTCATGAATAACCGTGCCGAGTTGATCTGCATTATCCTCTGACGGGCTTGCAAACAAAAACGGAGTTCCCAGATTATAAAGATAAATCGTTGCCGCATAGGAAGGATATTTATCCTCCGAATAGGTAATGTCATACATATTCTTATCCAGCATATACATAAATGCGTCCGACATCTCACCGCTCACATCCGCAAAGCAGAATTTTAATTCCTCGAGGATTTCCTCATCCGTCATGGATAAATATCTTGTATCCAGATTGGCGATTGCATCGCCGACCTTTTCAAATAAGGGGACTATATGTTTTTTAACATAACCGGAAAAGCTTTGTGCTTCGGCAACGGTATAATCTCTGGTGTAACCGATCTCATAGGCGTATTCGGCATAATTCTCATACACTGTTTCCCCGGCAATTTTATCTCTTACCTTTACTAATTTGGAATAGATTTCTCCCAAAATAATATTGTTTTTCTTGGTATATTCCAGATATTTATTTTCCAGCATTTCAAGTTCCGCCTGTAGCGCGTCGGTATCGCCGCCGTTTTTCATTGCTTCATTCGCCGCATTCATCTTAGCTGTAATATCGCTTATATTAAGCTCCTCGCCGCTATCGGATATAACGGTATTATTGCCGTAGATATTTGCCGTAAAATCACTGATGAGCTTTTGCTCTTCTGCGACAAGCTCATAGTATTTATCTGAACCGTTACTGTCGAGAAAAGCCTCAAATTCATCCTCGCTGCCGAAAAGCTTCGCCGCCACGGATCTGTATTTTCCTTCCGCAAGCTCGGTATACATACGGGTATAATTTTTTCCCGCTTCGCTTACGATATTGAAAGCTTTTTCCAGCTCAGCAATATTCTCCTCGGAATTGTGTTTCCACACGTCAATCTGTGCAAGAGCATACCTTGATACCGAATCCCAATACTGTTCCGATAAAGTTTCAAGCAAGCCCTTCATTGCTTTCGCGTTTTCCTCTGTATAGGGCTTTAAATTGATTTTAAGGATCTCAGATATATTTTTGTCAAACTCCGCCATGCCGAATCTTTCATATTTTATATCGTTAAAATTTGTCTGAGGCATGGAAAACTTCCCGAAATATTTCTTTTCAGCCGGCTCTGCGCCGTATAAAGAGTAATATGTATCGTAAAAGCCGAGGCATGCGTCCATACCGGCATTTGTGCTTAATGCTTTTTTCAAGCACCGTCTGCCACGAGCCGTATTTTTCATAAAGCGAATCCGCCGTCGGACCATTTTCGTTTCCGTAGGTGTCAAGATTACTTTTCTTTACCCTCGCAAGACCCTCCGGATCTCCGTTATATGCCTCAAGTCGCAATTCATTTCTGCGCTTGCTGACCGTGCGTGCAATCTCCTCGGTGGTTTTGCCCTCCGCCGACAGTTTGTCAATCATTTTGTACAACTCTTCATTTTTGGCGTGGTACGCAGCACGTTGCTCCCTTGCTTCGGCAACCTGTTTCTCATCCGTCCAGTCAATCGCGTTTGCAAACTCGCCCAGCCGCACCGAATCGGGGTTCGGACGGTAGCCGTAAACCGCAGCCGGATCCTCAATAATATCCGCCGCAGCCTTCGGATTATCCATCGGATTATGGATATATGCGCCCTCCGCCGCAAACGCAAGGTTTGACGGAACGAGTGAAAAGACCATAATCAGGGACAGTACGATCGCCAAAAGCTTTCTTTTTACATGATACATCTTCATGCCTCCTTATATAATGGATTTTTGAAAGTATATACTATAAATATACTTAATTTTATTATACCACATTTTTTTGACAATTTCAAGGTGAAATTCCCGTGTCAGGCATTTTTCGTGTAGGTTTACAATAGATGTGTTACAGATTTTCATCATTATGCACTAAAAAAGACATAGCTTTTAGACCAATGCTATTTTAATTTTTAACATTGGCCTGCTTTGCTATGCCTTTTTGCACAAAAAAGTTTTGAATTTTTTTATTATGCAGCGTTTTTTGTTTCGAATTTATGAAAAACCCACTTTGCCTGCAACATAATTCTGATTATGTGAAAATGCCTTTACCGCATAATTCTGATTATGTTGCAGGCATATTTTTTTGCGAACCGGTAAAACGGTTGCTCAATAAACGCAGAGTGCGATGAGGAGGTGACTTAAAATGAATACTGCCGCATATCAGACAACGGATAAAAGCGAGCTTTCGGCAAGGATTTTCCCCTATCTCGTTGAGCGTGGACTTGAAAACATAACCATTCGTGAAGTGTGCCGGGGCACGGGAATTGTGCAGGGTACGCTGTACTATTGGTTTAAGGACAAGACAGGTATTGTGTGCGAGGCGGCGCAGTACGGCTTGAAAACGGTTACGGATGAAATATTCGAATATGTGTTTGCAAGCCTCAACGACCTAAAAGGCTTTTTTGCAAATTGCCTTGACGAAATAAGCAAATATAAAAAAGAGCTTCGCTTTATCTATCAACTTGCCGCAAGTCCGGTCTACGGCGAGAAAATAAGAAAAACAGGAAAGGACTTCAATTTCATATATGACAAGTACACGCACAGATTATCGCTGCTGCTCGACTGCGACGAGCAGACTTTGAAGCCGCTTGTATATCTGTTCATTTCCGCCGTGCTTGACTATGTGATATGGGATGAAAAGGAAAAGTCGCAGCTGGAGCTTAATTTTATCTATTCGGCTCTGCCGGAAATAATGAAAGTCCGGCACAACAAATCTTGAAAATATATTAAAATATATTTTACAACTACATAATATAGGAGACTAACTATTAAATGTCAATTGCTAAAATGAAAAAAGTTAAAAAAATGCGCCGCCCTTGACATGCCGGCAATTTTACGCTATATTATAACTAAGGGCTGAAAGCCGAAATCCGGCTCTCAGCCCACAAAAACTAATTAGATTATATTATCATTTTGGAGCCAAATTTGAGGTTTACACAAAATGAGGGACTGCCCCAAAACATTATTTTTTTAAGTCTTCATTTAATATCTCATATAGTTTTTCGGGAGTTTGTATAAGTTCGCTGCTGTGATAGTATGAGTGTTCCACCTCGTCTCAATAAAAAATCATAACACCGTGTTTAAGCTTAATAATTTCAATATCGGGATTATTCTGAATATCTTTTTTGAAATGTTCTAAAACATCATTATATTCCATACAGAAAAGCTCCTTTCTCCGTCAAATGTTTAATTACTGCGATTTTTGGACAAAATAAAAAAATCGTATAACTATCAGTTACGAAACTTAAAAAGACAGCGAAAGGCATATAGAAATGCTCCCCGCTGTCTTATATTTTTTAATAGCATCTCGGTCTTGCCGCAAAGCCGAAACCGCTGTTTGTTGTGATAACGACATTATTCCCGCCGCTTGAACAATGGATAACAAGAATGTTTCCGGCAGCGTCCTTTCTTGCAACGATTCCGACATGAGAAAGGTCTGCATAAAAGGCTAAATCCCCGGCTTGAGCGCTGCTCCAAGATATTCGGCTGCACTTTGCGATTTGTCCTTTCGTTCCGTGTCCTATGCTTGACGCATTAAATCCGGAATTGATAAAGCTCCAAGTAACAAACCCCGAACAGTCAAGTCCGAAAGGTCTTTTTGTCCCGGTTGTTTTACTGCCTTCTGCCGATACTGTTTTCAGCTTGCCCCATTCTGAGTCCCAGCCGATAGCGGACGATTTACCGCCCCAAAAGTAATTCACCTTGCCTACAAGCGAGCAGGCGGCTTTTATAACTTTCTTTCGCTCCGCTGATAAACTGTCGGGTAAATTTTTCAAAATATCCTGTGCGGTAGCGTCTGACACTGCGAGCGACTGCGCTGCGGAAATCAGCACCTCATCTTGCTCCAAAAGCGTATCGAGCGCTTCCTGCTGCTTGCGTGTGAAATTGTATTTTGAAATCATATCATCTTTGGTTTTGGTCGTTATTGTGATATATACAACTTTTTCGGAAGTATCGCCGTTTGCAACCGTTTCTGTGCGTGAGGTTATTTCGTGC
>URAN01000092.1 GCA_900545865.1 uncultured Eubacteriales bacterium | reverse complement strand
AAGCCGTGGGCCCCCCCGTACCGGCTCCCCTTCCCTGCCGCCATTACAACGAGTGTTGCAGATTTATTCATTACCATCTCCGCCTTTCTTATTTTATATTTTCCTCTATCATCGCGTTGACCTCTCTGCGCAGGTTCAATATATATTCCGCATTTCTCGGATATTCGCGGAACGTTATTTCGCCGTATTTGTCAACCAAAGCTTTAACTTTGTCCGCCCCGACAAGACTTTCGAGATATTTTAAGGCTCGCATATCGCATAAGCCCTCATAGAATACCAAAAGTCTGAGTGACGGCTCGGGACCGTCCGCTCCGGGGTAAACCGAAAAAGCGTCACCGCCGGGGAAGCCGCCCTCGGCATCGTTGCATACATACGGATTAATCAGCTTTGTCGAAAGCTGGGTATAATAAAAGTTATACCCCCACTGTAAGAATCCGTCTATGTTATATTTATAAAGCTGAATGCCCATTATCCTGTTGCGGTATGACGGCATCGCGATAAAGCGGTTGCTTAAATTATACTTGCCCTCGCCGCAGCAATAGTATGCCCAAACGTTATCGACATCGTGTTCGATAAAATCGTCAATCGTGCGCGTTGCCGATACGGGCGTGTCAACATAGCCCTTTTCATAAATTTCATAATCCGACAGAGCGTCCATAAGCTTAAAATCGGTCAGGTACGGCTTTACAAAGTGATAAAGCTCACCGTAATATTCGATATGGTCTTTGTGAGGCTCATCCGAGATATGAAAATATACCTTGTCACAATCCCAGTTTTCTTTTAAATATCCCGTAAGAGCGGTGAGCATCTGTGCCAAAAAGTCTTTATATTCATCCGATGACGCATCTGTGTGCCACCCGAATTTCTTCACCTCTGCGCCGTTCTCGCGCACAACAATCTTCGGTGTGTGTTCCGCACCCCATTGTGAATAAAGGTGTGCTATTTCGAGATATTCGATGCCGTATTTTCGGCACATATCAAGCCAGCGGCCGAGTTTATCAAACCCGAAAGTATATTTTGCGCCGTCATAATCAATATCGATAAGCTGTACGGTCGGACGTTCAAAACCGACCTTTGTGTCAAGCGCAGGCGTAAATATCGGGGTAAGCAACATATTTATACCGTTGTCCGCCGCCATGCTCACAAATTTTTCAATATAGCTCCAGTGTTCCTCGGAAAGCGGCGTCAAACCGTAATATGACGAAATGCAATCGCAATAAAACCACTGTGTGAACATAAGGGTCTGCTTCGGCAGCCTTGCCGGAATGATATTCAATTCGAACATCGATTTTGCGCAAACATTATCGTCATCGTCCGAAAAAGATATTTCTATATTGTGCTTTCCCGGTGCCGCATCGTCCGTTTCGACCGCAAGCCATATCGAACGCCAATGCGTAGCGGACGCGGCGATTGTGCCGTCGTTCTTCGCGAGAATATCGGGGATAATCGCGTTATCGCGCGTTATGTATCCGTTATCGTATTCGTCCTGGTATGCCGCCATAACAACGGGAACGCATTCAACATTATATATTGTTATCCTGTCCGATATATCAGAGTTTATATTTATTTTCATACGCCCCGCGCAGTGAAAATCCGAATCGCCGATGTATGCGATTTGGTACGAAAATCTTTCGCCGATAAGGCACGAGCCGTCCGCAAAGCTCGGTGCGTCGGTATTCGGCGTCGGCAAAATCTTTTCCAATGACGATACTGTTTTGACCGTCAATGCTTTTGTACAGATGTCAGGCATAATTCATCCTCCTTGTTTATCCATAAACTGTTAATTATATAATAAGCCTCTTTTAGCAAAAAGTATTTGCACTAAATTCACTTTATTTTGCACTTTCGTACAAAAGTGTTGAAATTGTCGAAATAAATTGTTATAATGAAAGAAAGAATCGGATAAGAGGTGTTGGATATGCCGGAATATACCGGAACACGGCTTAATGATGAAATAAAAATCAGCCGTCTGTATACCGTTCATTATTTTGAATACTCAAAACGTTTCAGCTTTACGGGCGAGTCGCACGACTTTTGGGAACTCGTCTATGCCGACAAGGGTGACGTTACCGTTTTTGCGGATGACAAAAGTTTTGTTTTGGAACAGGGAAACGTTATTTTTCATAAGCCCAACGAATGGCATAACGTGCGCGCAAACGGTGTTGACGCGGCGAATATTACCATAATAACATTTGCGTCGCCGTCAAAGGCAATGAGCTTTTTTGAAAACAAAATACTGTCTGTCGGGCAAAAGCAAAAAGAGCTTTTGTCAAAAATCGTGTCCGAATATACAAACGCATTCAAAACACCGCTGAACGACCCGTACACAACCCACCTCGAACGCCGCAGCGATGCCGCCGTTGCGTCGGAACAGCTCATAAAACTGTTTCTGTGCGAATTTCTCATACTCTTTTTGCGCAACGACCCCTCGGGCCGCCAAAGGACGGTGAGGAGTATTCACAGCAGTGACGCAACGCTTAACCTCTTGATTAATTATATGGAACAGAACATAACCAAAACGGTCACGCTCAAAGAGCTTATGGAATACAGCGGCACAAACCGCACGGCGATAGAAAATATCTTTCGCGAGAACCTCGGCAAGGGCGCGGTCGAATACTTTCTTATCCTTAAAATAGAGCTTGCGAAAAAATACCTGCGCGAGGATAATTATAATATAACTCAAATATCCGAGATTCTCGGATATTCGAGTATACATTATTTTTCGCGGCAGTTCAAAAAGATAACGGGAATGACCCCGACCGAATATCTCTTATCCATAAAAGCGATGATGGATAATTAAATCATCGGCATCTCTGTCATTCTCAGTTTGGCACATCCATATGGATAAAGTTCAACCGACACTTCATCTCCTGTCGGGTCAAGAGATTGCGGAAGCCTTGCGCACACGGTTTCGTATCCGCGTTCAAAGCCCCAATCGATAGGTCTGACCCGTGCCGTAACGGTAATCGGCGGATTTTCGGACGAAAACGGTATTTCACCGACTTGACTATGGTTCACTTTAAGACTTTCGGACGAATATGCAAATGCCCATTCGGATTCGGGTACATACTCGTAATCACAATACGGGTACTTTCGCTCGACATTATCACGCTCGTATTCATACATAACCTTTTTATATTTAATCGGCAGAGAAAAGACGAGAGAACCGCATTCGACAGTCTTTAATCCGCACGGACTGTCTGCAAAGTGCGGAGTTGTTTCAAACGAAAGTTCGATTTCCGTCTTGTCGCCGCTCTTTATCTCAAAGCACAGCATTTCACCGTCTTTGACCGTCTCTGCGCTTGCCTTGACATTTTGCGCAAAAGACGGAATCCTTACCTTAAATACAAAATCACGCTGTGATTCTATCGAATATTTAAAACTGTTTTCAAACGGATAGTTTGTATCAAGACATATTGATATTTTATCGGTTTTAAATTCCGACGGTACGGCAACCGCAGATATTACACTGTTGTCATCATACATAAATGCGGAAAGAGCAAACTTTGGCCACGCCTGTCCGAAATTTGCCGTACAGCATCCGAAATTCGGTTCAAGCCCAAACAAATGCGCCTCGCCGTTATTCGTGCCGAAAATAGACTTTCCGGGGAACTTTTGACACGCAATCTGATTGCTCATCTGGTCATATTGGTGCGTCCACATATCATCGCTGATTGTCGCAGGCAGGGCATTAAACGCAAGCCTTTCCAACTCCTCCGCCCATTTTTTATCACCTGTGTATGCATAGAGCAATTCATACGAATACATCTGTTCGGCAACGGCACAAAGTTCGGTTCCCTGAATCGGGCTTATTCCCGACAGACACTCATCACCTGTGAAAAGTCCGACCGGCGTTCCGTTATACTCTTTTAAAATCAATTTAAAGCGGTCGGCAAAGTCCGCATACTTATCACCCAGTATATCGCACGATACCGCCTCGGACTTGAGCATCATGGCAAGGTTGACAATGTGCGTTTCAAGCGTCCATTTGTTGAGGGGGCGCAGCCACTTGTCTTCCGTATCGTGAAAATTCGTTCCCTGTTTTTTTAAGATTTTAGCAAGCTCTGTCAGCCATTCTTCGCCTGTGCGTTCATATACAAAGTTTATCGCGATGAAACATTCGTACCAACGGAACTTTCCCCACTCAAAAAGTTTTATCTTTTCAGCCTTTAAAAGCTCGTAATAATTCTTTAAGATTTTATATACCACTCCGGGAACTCTCTCGTCGCCCGAACATTCATAATACACAACGAGAACCTTTGATATGAGCTGTACAGCCCATGTGTCATATCTCGGTATATAATCATCGTCACAAGGACAAATCCACCCGTTCGGTCTCTGTGACGCAATTATGGCATCAATATACTTCTTCGCGCGAGCCTTCATATCGTCATTGTCCAAAAGATAGGCGAGCGGTATAAATCCGTCAAGCCAGTACGGAACTCTCTCCCATCCTTCCGCTTCGCCGCCTATCCATGCGCTGTCGCGGACATCGCGCCATACCTTATCCAAATTGCCGTTTAGACCCTCCGCCTGGATTTCAAGCTGTTTTTTAAGCCATCCCAACGGTTTTATTTCGTTTGTCGTACAAATATTGTATTTTTTCATTTTTTATATTCCTTTCGTATTTTTATTATATTGAAAATTATTATAAAAATCAAAAAATATCCGGAAACGTATTGACAAAACAAAAAAAATGAATTATAATAAGGAAAAAGGCGAGACCGACATCGGTTATATTGCTCTAATAGTTATTTTGTTTTAAAAACAACCGTCCGAGCATGGGCGGTTGTTTGCTTTTATTGTACCTTTGCTGCGAATATCGCCATAATGACCATAATCGCAAACAAAGCAAAGAAAAATTTCTTTTGCATATGTACAATGCTTAATTTTCATAAGCATTCCTCCTTTCTATAGTCTTGTCCGACAGGACAGAAAATAAAAAGAGAGAGCAATATAACCGCCGGTGCAATCACCATTATGTCAAATCTTACCGTTAGCTTTTCCCCGCCGAAAAATCGGCTGTTTTGATTATACATCATTTTTGTTGAATTTTCAATAGCTTTAACACAATTGTAATACGTTTCTCGCAATTTTTAATTTTTATTAATTATATCACATATTTTTATAAATAAAAATCCCGAATATCAATTAAATTATTGACTATATCACACTATTGTGTTATAATATCCCCGGTGATTTTATATGTACGGAATCGATTTAAATAAAAATATAGATTATAAATATGCATCGCTCAGATTTTTTAACGAAGGTGAACATCACATTGACAGAACCTGTGGCGAGGATGTGCTTTTGCTTGTGTTCAAAGGCGTTTTGAGATTTTCCGAGGACGGAACGGAATATTCAGTTTCATCCGGGCAATATCACATTCAAAAAAGTTTCAGCGACCAGCGCGGCAGCCGCGCAAGCGATTCACCCAAATATCTTTATGTGCATTTCAACGGCGAATGGTCAGACGGCGGCGAGGTTTTGGCAAAAAGCGGCGAATTTGACTTTTCCGAGCTTAAACCGCTTATGTATCATCTCGATGAATTGGCACACAACAGAGCCGCAAAATGCGAATGCAGTGCGAAATTTCTGGAAATTCTGACGCGGCTCTATCATTTTTCGGACAAAAAAGAGCCGACATACGCGAATGAAATCGCAGAATATATTGCTCAAAATATTTCGCGGCGAATAACCCTCGGTGAGCTTTCCGCCGAGTTTAATTTCAGCCGCAATCATATAATAAATATATTCAAACACGAATACTCTGTCACGCCTTTCGAATACATAAACGACCTGAGAACAGAGCGGGCGAAACGCTTGCTTGAAGTCACGTCAAAGTCCGTTGAGGACATCGCATATGAGTGCGGATACAGTACATATTCGAATTTTTATAATATGTTTTTGGCGCACGAACATATTTCGCCGTCAAAGTGGAGAAATTTAAAACGCCTGTCTCAAACGCCTAAAGCTTAATTTTAACAAATTTTTTACAATTTTTTTAAATTATTGCTTGACAAAGACGGATTTTTATAATATAATAATTAGGTTATTTAATGTAATAACAACCCTTACTCTCGGATAAACCGAGGGTCAAAGTCCAAAAGGAGGTGACATACGATGACAGAAAAGATTAATAAGTACGAAACTATATTTGTACTTGACTCAACCAAAACCGAAGATGAAATCACGGCATTGGTTGAAAAGTTTAAGTCATTGATTGAGGCAAACGGCGAAATTGAGAGCGTTGACGAGTGGGGCAAGCGCAGACTTGCATATCCCATCAACGACTTGACAGAGGGCTATTATGTTTTAATCAACTTTAAGTCGGGAACTGATTTCCCCGCTGAGCTTGAACGTGTCTACGGTATTACCGAAGGTGTTATCCGTGACATCGTTATAAAATCCGAGGAGGCATAAGTACCATGATTAACAAGGCTATATTAATGGGTAGACTTACCCGTGACCCCGAGCTTAGGCATACGGGAACAGGTACTCCGGTTTGCAGCTTTTCAATCGCAATCGACAACGGTTACGGCGAAAACAGACAAACGGATTTTATCAATTGTGTTGCCTGGAACAAAACCGCTGAATTCGTTACAAACTATTTCAGCAAGGGCAAGATGATTATTGTTATAGGTCGAATCTCGACCAGAAGCTGGGAAGGTCAGGACGGTAAAAAGAATTATACCACAGAGGTTATCGCGAACGAAGTAAGCTTTGGCGAATCAAAGCGCAGCCAAGACGGCGGCGGTTCTTATCAAGCACCGTACTCGGGCGGAGGTTCAAATTCCGCATCC
>URAN01000091.1 GCA_900545865.1 uncultured Eubacteriales bacterium | reverse complement strand
GTCGCAGATTGCCGGTGGCAATCGTTTTGCGATTTGACCGAGTCGGCAGACGAGATGCCGTCCCCTACATCGTCAACGCTCGCTTTGCTTGCTCGAATTTTATCACGATAAAATTCATCGCTTGCGGCGCGGCGTTTCCTCTTCCCAAAAAATTTCGGGTGCAACCCTCATTTTTCGGGAGCCCTATGTCGTTCTGCCTGTCTTCGCTACCGCTCCCGGACGGCAATGTAAATATTTTATATTTTTTTGATATGGGTATTATCTATCGTAGGGGCGGGCGTCCTCGACCGCCCATGAATATACGAACGAATATCGACAAATTATGTGGAATGCGGAATCGGTAACTTAAAAGCATTCCCCTTGATGAGGGACGATGGTTGCCGGTGGCAACCGCTTATCGCCGACCGTAGCGGCAGCGGAGACAGGGGACCACTTGCGGTAGATGAGGTGTGATGAACATCTCACGGGGCGTCGGGGTCGCAGATTGCCTGTGGCAATCGCTTTGCGATTTGACCGAGTCGGGAGACGAGAGCCGCCCCCTACTATACATATCGGTCGATGTCATTGAACGTGATTCCGGGGTGCATCGAAATATTAATGCCGTTGGCTATGACCGATGCAATATCGTCCGTGATGTTGTCCACGTCCTTTGGTGCAACGATTAGGTTTCCGAACCGTTCATCAACCTCGGCTCTTATGCGGCTTTTGATTTCGCCGCCGTCATTGTCCGAATTATCATCACTTCGGCGCGCGTGTTTTGGCGAGAAGCCGCCGTTTTTGTATTCGTTGTTGTGGCTTGCGATTTCTATCCCTGCTTTGGCTATTGCCGCGGCATCAACCACGGTGGGAACGCCTATCGCAATAACGGGTACGCCCAAAACGTCCGTATTAATGGTCTTGCGTTTGTTTCCGACACCGCCGCCCGGGGTTATACCCGTATCGGTTATCTGTACGGTCGTGTTTATTCTCTCTAAATTTCCCGAACACAGTGCGTCTATCACAATAACAAGCTTTGGCTGAATCTTGTCCGTAAGGGCGCGGACGATTTCCTCGGTTTCCATTCCTGTTGTTCCAAGGACGCCCGGCGCAATCGCACATAGAGGGCGAACGCCCTCGTCTATTTCATCGGGAACGTACTTTTTGAGATGCCGTGTAATCATCAATGCCGCAACGGCTTTCGGACCGAGAGCGTCCGCCGTTATGCGGTGGTTTCCGAGACCTGCGACCAAAACCGAGTCATCATCGGACTTTAGAATATTTTCGGTCAGAGCTTTGATTTCGTCTGCACAGCATTCGCACATTTGTTCGTATATTTCTTGCTGTCCGTAAAACCTTGACGGCATCTCGATAGTTATATAATTCCCAACAGGCTTGCCGATTGCCTGTGAACCCTCATCGTTTTCAACCTTTACCTTTGTCACGGTGATATAGCCGTGGTGTTCGGTTTCTTCGATTTTTATTCCGCTTATTTCATCAAGACCGCCGCTGCCTGCGGCAAGCATTTCGTGCGCCTCTATCGCAAGGTCACAGCCGGGTGATTGTTCAAAACAGCTCATATTTTGATTTCCCTCCGTTTAAAATAAAAGTGTAATTATTAAATATATGATTTATTTTGATACGGATTTAAAAAATTATGCACAAAAAATGATGTTTGCAAACAAAAACCGCGCCCGAAAATCGATATTCTCGGGTGCGGATAAAATTCAAGATATGTGTTCGTTTTTTATACTTCCATAATTATGGGAAGCAGCATGGGACGGCGTTTCGTCTTTGCGTACAAATACGAGCCGACATCATTTTTGATTCTTGTCTTTAAGGTGCTCCAGTTCAGGGGCGAGCCGTTGGTGCATTCATCAACAATGTCCGCCGTTATCGAGCGGATTGAATCAATCAAGTCTTCGGATTCGCGGACATATACAAATCCGCGCGAAATAATATCGGGACCCGACACGCATTCGCCCGTGAGCTTGTCGATAGAGATAACCGCAATGATTATTCCGTCCTCGGCGAGGTGCTTTCTGTCGCGAAGGACGATGTTGCCGACATCTCCGACGCCGTATCCGTCAACAAGCACGTTGCCTGACGGAACGGTTCCCATAAACTTTGCGGATTTTTCGGATAATTCCATAACACGTCCTATGTCGGATATGAAAATATTCTTTGAGCTTATTCCGGCTTGAAGGGCGAGCTCCTTATGCCGCGACAAGTGGCGATATTCGCCGTGAACCGGTATAAAATACTTCGGCTTTGCAAGAGCAATCATTATTCGCTGTTCCTGTTGGCAGGCGTGACCCGAAACGTGAACGTTGTCCTGGCGTTCGTGAACAACCTCTGCGCCGTGCTTTAAAAGCTCGTTTACAACGTTCGAAACGGTTTTTTCGTTGCCCGGTATCGGGCTTGCCGAAATAATAATCATATCGGTCGGCTCGATGTTAATCTTTTTGTGTATCGAAAAAGCCATCCTTGTCAATGCCGACATCGATTCGCCCTGGCTTCCCGTTGTGACGATTACGAGCTTGTCTTTCGGATAGCGGTCGATTTCGTCAAGGTCAATCAAGGTGTTCTTAGGGATAGTCATATATCCGAGTTCGATTGCCGCATTTAACACGTTTGTCATACTGCGCCCCGAAACGGCAACCTTTCGACCGTGGCGAACCGCGGCGTTGATAATCTGTTGTACCCTATGTACGTTCGACGCAAAGGTTGCAACGATTATACGCTTATCCGTACCCTTGTCAAAAAGGCTTTCAAAGGTCGAACCGATAGACTTTTCGCTCATGGTAAAGCCGGGACGTTCGGAATTCGTACTGTCCGACATAAGGGCGAGAACGCCTTGGTTGCCGAGTTCGCCTATACGTGCAAGGTCAATCATTTCGCCGTCAATCGGGGTCGGGTCAATTTTAAAGTCGCCTGTGTGCAAAATTACGCCCGCAGGGGTGTGCAGAGCAATCGCAACGGCATCGGCTATCGAATGGTTTGTGTGAATGAATTCGGCTTTGATACAGCCGAGGCTCACCGTGTCGCCCGCCTCGACATTATGCAGCTTTGCCGAATGCAATATCCCGTGTTCCTTTAATTTGTTTATAAGTATGCCGAGGGTCAGACGCGTTCCGTAAACGGGTACGTTGAATTCTTTAAGAACATACGGCAAGGCGCCGATATGGTCCTCGTGACCGTGGGTTAAAACAATACCGCGGATTTTGTCTCTGATTTTGTGAAGGTATGTTATATCGGGGATAACACAGTCGATTCCCGGCATATCGTCATCGGGAAAAGCCATTCCGCAATCCAGTATAACAGCATCGTTTTCGCACTCAAATACATTTATGTTTTTTCCTATTTCGTTCAAACCGCCGAGCGGTATCCATCTGATTTTTTCGTTTCTCAATATAATTCCTCCGTTTTATGATATAGTTTTATTTAATAAAAAAGTTCAACAAAAATAATCGGGGTAACAGCGTATGCTCTCCAACAATTTTGTATTAAATTAAGTCCGCTCAATAAAAATTATCCTGCATTGGCGCAGGTAACAAATAATACCGAATCCCGTACATTTGCACAAAAAGCCGACCCTCTGACATACAATGATGAAGATGTTGCGCAAATTTTCTTGTCGGATTCAATGACGGTATTTTGCCGTCTGTGCGCAAAATACGCCGCATAAAAAGCAAAATCGCCGAGGTATTATCATTTCCGAACACAATCTACTTTCTTATTATACACCATTTAATTCGGTTTTGCAAGTCTTTTTATCTGATTTGTGAATATTGCACTTATTTCATTTGCAGCCTCGGCTGTATAGCCCTCGGTTATCACTTTTATACAATGCCGATACTTTTCGGGAATAATAAGAACCCACCCGTTGCTTTGATAAATCTTGATTCCGTCCGTGCGGCTCGGATTTTCGCCGCCGTATTTTTCATAAAGCTTTCGTATTATCTCATTTTTTCGGATGTTCGGGCATTCGACTTCTTCTTCAAAAATTTTAAAACTCGGAATCGTGCCGATAAATTCGCCGAACGAAATATCCTTTCGGTTGAGATAATCCAGAAGAATGACCGAAAAGAATATCCCGTCAAAAAATATGCGGAACTGTTCATCGAGACCGTGCGACAGCATGGCTTTTATAAATTCATAATCGGATATTCCGCACTCGATTATCTCGGTATCGCCCGAGTAATCTCGGATTTTATCGGAAACCGAAACGGGCAGGACAATTCGGTGCGCGCCGAAATATTCGAGGTACAGCTTTGTACAGACGGCAAAGAGCGTTTGTTTGTCGATTTGTACTTTATCGGTCGAATAGAGATAGAATGACTGTCCGTTTAAGGTGATGTCAACCTCGAATTCCTTTTTTGAGCCGATGTTTGTGATTTTTTCAAGCTCGCTCAAAACCGTTTCGAGAATTTCCGAAACGCTTTCGGACGCGGTGCGGATTTCCATATTCTTTGAAAAGACCGTGCTTTTGACCGAATTTAAGATGTCTTGGGTATATTTTGTCCTGAAACCGCCGAGGTCGGCACTGTCGATAACCTTGTCGGGCGAACACCGCGTGAAAATTCCGCCAAAAAAAATATCCTCTAAGGTGTGTTCGGCAGCACTGTCAAAATCCGCGCCGTCAGAGGATATTACGGTGATTTCGGGGAAGAAAATTTCCCTGTCCGCCGATTGGCTTATGTGTATTCCGCAGGTAATTTTATGATAGATGATTCCGCATCTGAAAAGCGGCAAAGGCTGTTCGCCGAATAACATACACGCCGACCCCGATGAAGAAATTCCCGATTCCGCCGCCCGTGCGAGAACGCCGCATATGGGCGCGGATGCAGAGCATATGGCGATTTTTGATTTGGGAAACATCGTGCCGAGCGCTGCGCCGAGCTTTGCCATAAATTCGGGAGTGATGTCAGCGTTTATCTCGCCGTCAATCCTGCCGTTTCGAAAAAGGCTTTCGGTCGCAAGGCTTGCGTGGAGCAGGCTCGATGAAATACGTGTTTTTTCCTCTATGCGCTTGTTGTGCCATATCCTCACATCGCGTGCAATGACCGCGCCGCTGCCTATGCGACAGGCGTTCCCGATTATCGTGTTGGGGTATACGCGAACGCTTGCGCCGAGGTTTATGTCCGAGCATAACACCGCCCCGTCCATTGTCGAATATTCGCCGATGATACAATTCCTTCCGATTACCGAATTTGATATTTCGGCGTTCGTGCCGATGATACAATCCTCACCGATAAAAGCGTTCGGACCGAGCTTTGCGCCCGTTTGAACCTTGCAGCCGCGCGATATAAATACGGGCGGTTCTATCGAAACACCGCCCGATATTTCGGCGGCGGTATCGGCAAAAAAAGCGGGGCGTATTTCGCGAGCCGAGTCCGAACCGAGATGAAAGCCGTGTGTTTCGCCGCTCATTATCGCATTGTGACAGAGGATATAGTCGGTTTGGGTGTTGATAAATATAAACTTGCTGTCCGATACAAAGGCGTTTATGCTCATTCCGCGCGACAGGGCGGCGGAAAATATTTCATTGGCGGTATGGGTTTTAAGGTCGGATGAGGTTAAAAGAGCCGAGTCGGCGGCGAAAATGAAAATCCCCGAAAACGGGTACGAGAGCGGACTTGCGGCGGCGGTGCCCGATGAATACGAGGTAACGCGCCCGTCTTTGTCCGCCGTCACGCACAAGTCGGCTTGGCGAATGCCGTTGTCCGCGCTCGGCTCGGAGAGAACCGCGGTGATGTCTGCCTTGCTTTGGATATGCGCGTCCAGTGCGGACGCAATGCCAAGATTCGTTATCAGGTTTTCCTGAATCAAAATAAGATAATCGTCGGCTTTATCGGCGGATAAATCCTTGATGTCGATTATCGAATCAATGTTGTTTTCGGTCAGATAAAGCTCGCTCACGGCGGAAAGCGGCTTGCCGACAATCGGCAGAGAACCGATGTTTTTTCGGTCGCAAAGCGGTGTGAGAGAATAGGGTTTTGATGACGGAATGATAACAGCGTTCATATTTTCGGAGATTCTCCTTTATACGGATTTTGGATTTATTATGCAACGCATATGATTTTTTATGCGTGATTAAAACTTAAAAAATCCTTTTCTTTTTTAAAAAGATATGTTATAATAAAATGAATAACAATAAATTTCAGATAAAACTCGAATAAGGAGAATTGTTATGGTAAATATAGGAAACGAGTGGGACGCGCTTTTGGCGGACGAATTTAAAAAGGATTATTATCAAAGGCTTAGGGCAATCCTTGCGGCGGAATATAAAAAATACACGATTTATCCGAATATGTACGATATATTTAATGCGCTTAAATACACCTCGTATTCGGATGTAAAGGTCGTGATAATAGGTCAGGACCCGTACCACGGCGAGGGACAGGCGCACGGAATGTGCTTTTCGGTTCGAAACGGCGTTGAGCCGCCGCCGTCACTTAAAAATATATTTAAGGAAATCCAAGCCGAAACGGGAATCGAGCCGCCCGAAACGGGTGAGCTTACGAGCTGGGCAAAACAGGGTGTATTGCTTTTGAATGCGGTCTTGACGGTCAGAGCCGGGCAGGCGAACAGTCACAGAGGAATAGGCTGGGAGACTTTCACCGACAGGGTGATTGAGCTTTTGAACGAGAGAGAAAAGCCGATTGTCTTTTTGCTTTGGGGTGCGAACGCAAAGCGCAAGGCGGAAAAGGTAACGAACCCGATACATACGATTCTGACGGCGGCGCACCCGAGTCCGCTTTCGGCGTATAACGGATTTTTCGGCAGCGGACACTTTAACCGCTGTAACGAAATATTAAAACAAAACGGCGAAACGCCGATTGATTGGCGACCCGTTGTCAAATAACCGAAAGAGCATAATCCGAACCACGATTTTGAGAGGCTGATTTCCGCTTTCGCTGTGTTAAAATA
>URAN01000090.1 GCA_900545865.1 uncultured Eubacteriales bacterium | reverse complement strand
TTTCAGTGACGGGATACAATCCCTCACTGAAAACGTTGAATGACGGGACTTTTAGTCCCTTATTGAATTATTTTTTTGCGGAAGAAGGCTTTGTTTCATAATCACATTCTTCGTTAAAGCATTTATAGCTGAGAGGACCTCTGCCTTTAAACGCCCGAACCTTCATAAGTGAATTTCCGCATTTGGGACACTTTTCATCGGTGGGTTCGTTCCACGATATAAAATCGCATTCGGGTGAGTTCTCACAGGTATAGAATGTAACGCCCTTTTTCGACTTTCTTACTATGACTTTGCCGCCGCACTTGGGACATTTTGCGTCAATCGTGTTGACAATAGCCTTTGTGTTACGGCATTCGGGAAAGCCGGGGCAGGCAAGGAACTTGCCGAACCGACCCTGTTTATATACCATTTTGCGGCCGCACTTTTCACAGACAACATCGGATTCTTCGTCTTTTATCTCAACGTTTCCGATTTTTTCTTCCGCCTCGTCAAGAGTCTTTTTGAACGGTCCGTAAAACTGTCGTATTATCTCTTTCCACGAAACCGTTCCGTCCGCAACGTCCTCGATTTCGTCCTCCATATGAGCGGTAAAGTCAACGTCAACAATATCGGGAAAGTTCTCTTTCATCAAATCCGTTGTGATAAATCCAAGCTCTGTCGGATAGATTGACTTACCGTCCTTTGCCACATATCCCCTTGCCGAAATCGTTGCGATTGTCGGCGCATAGGTACTCGGGCGGCCGATGCCGTCCTCTTCCATAGCCTTTACAAGTGATGCCTCGGTGTATCTCGGGGGCGGCTGTGTAAAGTGCTGTTGAGGGTCGATTTTAGATAAGAGCAGGGGCTGTCCTTCTTCGAGTTTAGGCAGCTTGGTCGATTTTTCCTCCGCCTCGTCTTTGCCCTCAACATAAAGGGTCATAAATCCGGCGAACTTAACCTCGGAACCCGATGCCTTAACCAGGTATTTGCCGGTTGAAATATCGGCAGATACCATATCCAAAACTGCGTCCGACATTTGACTTGCCATAAAGCGCAGCCAAATCAGCCGATAGAGTTTGTATAAATCGGGTTTAAGCTTTGACTTGAGCTTTTCGGGCGTGCTGACCGAGGATGTCGGTCTTATTGCTTCGTGCGCGTCCTGTGCCGATTTTTTTGCACGGTATTGTTTGGGTTTTGCGGGGATAAATTCCGCGCCGTATTGTGCGGCGATAAATTCCCGTGCTTCTTTTTGAGCAACCTCGGATATTCTGAGTGAGTCGGTCCTCATATACGAAATATAACCCATTTCGTATAACTGCTGTGCGGCAATCATCGTCCTGCGTGACGTAAAGTTGATTTTTCTCGATGCCTCTTGCTGCATTGTACTCGTCGTGAACGGCGGTGCGCTCTTGCGGCGCGTCTCTTTTTTGGTCAGCTTTAAAACGCTGTAATCCGCCGCTTTGAGTTCATCAACTATTTTAAGAGCCGTTTCTTCATCGCTGACGGGCATCTTCTTTCCGTCAGCCGTTCCGTAAAACTTTGCCTTGAACGGAAGCCGCCCTTTGTCATTGGTGAGCTTTAAATCTATGCTCCAGTATTCTTCGGGGTTAAACGCCTCGATTTCTCTTTCGCGGTCACAAATCAGCCGCATAACGACCGACTGAACACGTCCGGCGCTTAATCCTTTTTTTACTTTTTTCCAAAGCAGAGGACTTATTTGATAACCTACGATTCTATCGAGGACACGCCTTGTCTGTTGCGCGTCAACCAAATCCATATCAATCGGACGCGCCTCTTTGACCGCCTCTTTGACAACATCACGCGTAACCTCGTTAAATGTGATTCGACAATCCGCCTTGGGGTCGATGCCGAGTAAGTGCGCAAGATGCCACGATATTGCTTCGCCTTCCCGGTCAGGGTCGGTTGCGAGATATATTTTTGACGCGTTCTTTGCCTTTTTTTTGAGCTTTGCAATCAAATCGCCCTTGCCCCTGATTGAAATGTATTTCGGTTCAAAGTCGCTGTCAAGGTCGATGCCCAATGTGCTTTTGGGCAAGTCCCTGACGTGACCCATTGTTGCCTCTATATCATATCCGCTTCCGAGATATTTTTTTATGGACTCAACTTTTGTCGGGGACTCGACAATAACGAGCTTCTTTTTTGTCTGTCTTGATTTTGTTTTCGTGTTTTGTTTACCTGCCTTTTTTTCGGCCATAAACCTATTCCTCCTGCTCTGTTGCAATTTTATTCCGCGGCAAGTCCGCAGTATTGCCTGTTCGGCGGCGGTGTTTTATCTTTGCGCTTGTCTGTATGTAAAACATTATATATCAGGCAAGATAAAAATATTCGCCTGCCGATTGCTTTATTGTGCCTGTCATTTCAAGCTGAATAATTAAAAAGCTCAGCTCGCTCATATCAATGTCACAATAATTTGCAATGTCATCTATATGTACTTCCCGATTACTTTCATAAAGGTATTCGAGTATTTTTCGCTGTTTATCGTCAAACGCGTCAAAGTCGGGCTTTGGCGGTCTGACCTTTTCGGTGGTTTTGGGTTTGGCTTTCTTTTTCGGTGTCTCTGATTTCCTTTTGGATTGATATGACCGCATTGGGGTCGCATCCTCATCGGAAAATTCAAGAGCCTTGCGTTTAAATTCCTCTGCCGCCCGTTCGTCAATAAGATTGATTCCGTTATTTAATTCATCCGAATACACACTTTCGTATTCTTCGGTTATGTCCTCAAAAGAGGTTATGAGTTTCGCGCTGTCTTTTATCAGGTTGTTCGGAAGGCTTGCATTTTTGTCGTTCGGCCGTCCGGGTACGGCAAACAAATCTCTGTTTGAGTCAATCGCCCAGCCTGCGGTCAGCCTTGTGCCGCTGCTCTGTTCGCCTTCGATAATAACAACGCCGTTTGACAAACCGACCATAATGCGGTTTCGCTCTTTATAAAAAGAGCTTTTACCCACCATTCCGGGCGGACGTTCGGATATTACCGCGCCGTGTTTTATAATCTCATAATATAAATCGGAGTTTGACTTTGGATAAATAATATCAACTCCGCCCGCAAGAACGGCAAGCGTCTTTTGTCCTGCGGACAGCGCTCCGCTGTGCGCGGCGGCATCTATACCCTTTGCCATTCCTCCGATTATTACGACACCCGATTTTGCCAAGTCATACGCAATCTCCCCGGCAAACGCTCTGCCGTTATCGGTACAGTCACGCGAACCGACAGCGGCGATGCCGATTAAGTTATTCATATCCGGAAGATTGCCTTTTACATAAAGTATCTGCGGCGGCATATAAACCTCGGCAAGACGTTTCGGATAACGTTCATCATCAATGGTGATAATGTCGATGTCATTTTGAATACAAAATTCAAGAATATCCCGCGCCTCATCGAGAGAATGCCTTGCTTTAAGCCTTTGCGACAAGCGCATAGAGCTTTTCACCTTTTTGTATTTCTCGTTTGATTCGTATATCTCTTGTGCGGTCCCGAAATCTCTCAGGCATTTGAATATCGTCTGCGGATTGTGACCGCAAAGAATATTCAGCCAAAGTTTATATAAAATTCCGTCCTCGTTTTCCATTTGTCACACCTCTGTTGAATCGGCTAATCCGCCTTAAACATATACATAGCTATTCCTGCCGCAACCGCCGCGTTCAAAGACTCGACCTTGCCGCACATATCTATTCGTATGCATAAATCGGACGCATTGATAAGCTCGTCCGACACGCCGTTTGCTTCGCTTCCTATTATTATTGCGCGTTTGCCCGAAACATCGGCATCATCAACCGAAACGGAATTGTGCAAAGCTGTCGCCGCAACGGTAAAGCCTTTGGCTTTGAGCTTGTCCGTGTCGGAATATTCGAACGAGCAAAATTTCATTCGAAAGAGCGACCCCATGGACGAACGCACAACCTTGGGAGCATATATGTCGGTACAGCCGCGACTCAGCATAATACAATCTATGCCTGCCGCCTCGGCAGTTCGGATTATCGTTCCCATATTGCCCGGCTCGGAAATCCCGTCCAATATCAGAATATACGACATTTCATCAAGATTCGGAATATTATATTCGGGAATTTTAACGAGAGCCGCAAGCCCCTGTGGTGTTTCCGTCAGAGCCGTCTCGTCAAACAGCCTGTCATTTGTAATATATACGATTTTTCCGCTCTTGTCAAGAGAATTTATAAAATCTTTGTTTTTTTCAAGAAAACTTTCGGATGCCAAGACGCTTTCAACAGAGTCAAAAACATCTCGGATTGCTTCGCCGACAAGCCTTTTTCCCTCGGCGAGATAAAGACCTGTTTTTGCCCTGCCTTTTTTCTTTTCCGCCGCGCGAATGTTTTTTATAACTTTATTGTCGCGGCTTGTTATGGTTTTAAGCATTTGCGATACGCCCCTTAACGGCAATTTTAAGAACCTCGAACACAACAAGGCTTTGAATCGGCAAAAGAATTATGTTTTTAATCAGTCGCGCCGGAAAGATACCGACCAATCCGTTTGCCGCCGTCGGCGCAAGCGCAATTGAGTTTAAAATAATGTTTACCGCCAAAATAACCGTCAGCTTGCAAAAAAACACTCTGACGAACGTCAGATTTTTTTTGTATAAAAACAATCCGTATATCATACCGGCAATCCCCGTGTTCAGCGTATAAGTGAACAAAAACGCGCCTGTCGGTTTAATGATAAAAGAAATAATATCGGATAAAAGCGCCACGGCACCGCCGATAAACGGGCCGAATAAAAATGCCGCAACGGGCGCGGTGATAAACCCAAAGCCCACGCGCAGATATGATGAAAACGAAATGGAAAAGTATCCCAATATTACGTTTATCGCAATGAGCATTGCGCATATCGCGACGTTTTGCGGACGCTTTAAAACCGGGCGAAAGTTGCCGTCCGAATATCGCATACATATTATCAAAAATACGGCGAAAACGGTCGGAATCAAAATCGCGCCGGTACGAAAATCCGAAAAAATGTTTAAAAAAAAGCCGAGCGGTTCTATGGCAGAGCGGATAAATCCTTTTGTTATATCCATCGCGCCGTCAAACCATATTGCAAAGTTCTGCATAAAAATACCTCCTTTAAGCTGTTGCCGGATACCGCCTGCACAGCAAAAGAGATAACGCTCGAATAATGCTTTGTTGTGCGAAACGCAATATTTAGGGTGCAGAAAAAACGCCCGTATATGCGTTATACAGCGGGATGCGGTATCCGCACCGCAGCCTTGCGGCACTTCGTCCGTATGCCAACTCCCTGTGCATACAACACTGTTGATTTAAAAATCATCGCGCGGATACCTACTCTGTGGGTTGTTATTGTCTAAAACATTGATATACACAAAAGATTCCCCGCAGCATCCCTGCCGCAAAAGAATCTCTTTATGACATTTCTTTTAAAATATTTCGCCTGTGTCCGATTTTGAACAGAGCCTGTCCGATATAAAATCAAAACCGAACCGAATTGCGAAAGCCGTGTTATTTAACACGTTCAACAAGGCTTGAAAAAGCAGCCGGGTCGGAAACAGCGATTTCCGCCAGCATCTTTCTGTTAATTTCAATGCCGTTGTTCTTAAGACCGTTCATAAACTTGCTGTAGCTTATGCCGTTCATACGAGCGGCAGCACTGATACGAGCAATCCAGAGCTGTCTGAACTCTCTTTTCTTAGCCTTTCTGTCTCTGTAAGCATAAGACAGTGATTTCATAACTGCCTGATTTGCTGTTTTATAAAGTTTGCTTTTTGCACCTCTGTAACCTTTTGCAAGTTTCAGAATTTTCTTATGTCTTGCGCGGGTTTTCATCGCGCCTTTAACTCTTGCCATTGTATTTACTCCTCTCTGAATTCAACATATTCAAAACGCGCCGCGATTAGAGCCATCGCTTTGCGTATAACCGTATTTTACGGCTTATTTGTAGGGCATCATGCTCTTGATTGTTGCCTCGTTGGCGCTTGAAAGGTATCCGCCCTTTCTGAGATGTCTTTTTCTCTTGGTGGTCTTTTTGTTAAGGATGTGACTTCTGAAAGCCTTTGCTCTCTTAACCTTACCGTTTTTGGTAACACCGAAACGCTTTGCTGCTCCTCTGTGAGTTTTAATTTTAGGCATATTATTTCTCTCCTTCCGTAATACAGATAATTAACCTTTTGGAATTTTGACCGTGCATAAAACACGGTGCGGTTATTTTAAGTTCAGACCGTGATTGCTTGTCGTTTATGCCTTTTTGGGCGACAAAACCATAGCCATATTTCTGCCCTCCATTTTAATATCCTTGTCCGATACGCCGAACTCTTCGGCACCGTCGCGGAAACGGATAAGCAGGTCTCTGCCGAGGGAACTGTGTGTGATTTCACGTCCGCGAAAGCGAACCGAAACCTTAACCTTGTCACCCGACTTTAAGAACTTATTTGCCTGATTTAATTTAGTGTTGAAATCATGGTCATCGATGTTGGGGGTAAGTCTTACCTCTTTAACGTTGCTGACCTTTTGATTTTTGCGATTTTCCTTTTCGCGCTTTGCAAGCTCAAATTTATGCTTTCCATAGTCCATAATTTTACATACGGGCGGCTTTGCCTGCGGAGCGATTTTCACCAAATCGAGGTTCTTTTCATCGGCGAGCTTTTGTGCCTCGGCTGACGATACAATACCGAGCTGTTCACCTTCCGAACCTATCAGACGAATTTCCTTGTCTCTGATTTCTTCATTTATCATTAAATCCTGCCTTGCTATTTAAAACACCTCCAAAAAGTCTTTGCCGCAACAAAAAAGCGGCCGCACAAAGTACGCCGCAATAATTCACACTTTAATTTAAAAGCCGAAAATATCAGACCCTTTCACCTTTGGCTGAGGGGAGAAGCGGCAAACTTCTGCTTTACCGATATATAATACCATATTTTTTCGGCTGTGTCAACCCCTTTTATCAAAAGTTTCTTTTCTTCTTACCGTGAAAAGTTAAGAAAAAGGGTTAGGACACGACA
>URAN01000089.1 GCA_900545865.1 uncultured Eubacteriales bacterium | reverse complement strand
TTGCCGCCGTAAGCAGTGTAAACACCGCCAGAAGTATCATTGATACGATTGCACGCATCAACATCTCACCCACGCCGATAATTCCCAGTTCACAGTACCCGATTGCCGAAAGTATCGACAAGCCGCTTACCACCGCCGCAGCGGATGACGCATACAAACATATCCGCCGTCTTGTTCTCTTACTTAATTTAAATTTTGTCATTTGTATCATCCTTTCAATCCCAATTTCATTAATTTTGCTCTGCGCTTTTCCAAATCGTCAATGTCAATTCCCCACGCCTTAAATGCAGGTTCGGTTTTGACTCTGTCTTTTGTTTCGGTGAGAATTTCTTTGCCTGTTTCTACGATTTGTCGTGCCGTTTCTTCTCTCGCACGCTTTTTCAATTTACTTATCGTTGAATTCGCAATATTCTCGCCAAATAACATTCGTATTTCCTTTGCGCCTAAGTCATAGCTTGAATAATATATGTAGAGAGTTGTGTCTATGTCCGCAACCCTCATTGCCGACCGTGCCATTCTCTTCACCCCCTTGCGTTAATGTTAATTTTTTGTTATAATCAACCTCGAAAGTGAGGTGATTATAAATGGAAAAAGTTTATGCTTGCCTTTTGGGCAAATGGGTCTGTTTAAACGATGACCCTAATTGCAAAATAGGCAACAATGGAGCTTCACCGTCCTCTTGGTGGATGAACGGTGCGCCGATATACGCTCCAACAATCCATCCAAAAGAAAATGATGAATCCTTTTATCTGCAAAACTACGTCAATATTTATTATAAAGGCGTAGAGTATAGGATTAATCCCATTTTCGTTCAGATAGTGACCGAATAGCGGTTTCTATCTCGTCAAGTTCGAGGGGCGTGGATAATAATTCGTATTCGCGTTCCCCGAGCTTTCGTTTATACAGATGACTTACAATATCACATAATGTGTGCCAATCCGAATACTTCAATCCCGACAAAACCTTTGCCGCTTTCAACAATCTTTCTTTTCTCTCGTCCATCATCTCACCTCACTTTTAAATTGTTGTTTAGGTTTTCTGAACTTAATGAGCAAAAAAATATGCGCCTATTTCATTATCTTTAATATCAAGCAGTTTACACATCGCTGATATTTCGCCCTGTTTAAATCTTGCTCGGTTATTAAGTTTTTGATTCAGCGTTGCTGTTTGCATTCCGAGTTCTTTAGCAAGAGTCTCTTGTGTATACTTTTTTTCTTTGATTTTTCCAAGTAACTTATCATAATTGTAATTCATTTTAACACCACCTTGTTCAGCTTTTCTGAACTTATAATATCACACTTTTTACTTCTTGTCAAGAGGAAAATTACATTTTTCTAAACTTTTTTCATTATTTTTTAAAAAAAGTATTGATTTTTCTAAACTCTTGTGTTAATATATTGTTTGTAAGGTGGTGTTCATTATGAAAAAAGATAACTGTGCTGTACGTTTAAAACGTGCGTTATCTATAAGAGATATGAAACAATCGGAGCTTTCTCTCAAAACCGGAATTCCCAAAAGCGCAATTAGCCAATATGTTTCCGGTGCATTTGAGCCAAAACAAGACAGAGTGGAAATAATTGCAAAAGCACTCGATGTCTCGGAAGCGTGGTTAATGGGCTTTGACATACCTATGGAACGCGAATCCACAAAAACACAAGAAAGATTCCCACAGCCAAACATAACCGAAGCTTATACTTCGTTCCCTGTTATAGGCGATGTTGCCGCAGGGTACAACCATGTTGCTTATGAAGATTGGAGCGGTGAAAAGATTGATATTCCCGATTCGTTTTTACGCGGGTATCCTAAAGAGGACTTTTTCGCATTGCAAATTATCGGAGACAGTATGTATCCTATGTACCAAGACGGCGATGTAGTGCTTATTTTAAAACAATCCGCTGTGAACAGCGGCGACATTGGTCTTGTTATATATGACGATGATTTGTCTACACTTAAAAAGGTTGAGTTTAAACAAGGTGAGAATTGGTTAAAATTAGTTCCGCTCAATCCAATGTATAAACCCGAACTAATTGAGGGTGTGCGCCTTGAAACCTGTCACATCATCGGCGTACCGTATTTATTAATACGTGAATTTAATCAAATTATATAATATTTATACAAAAGAAAGAGGTTTACATTATGAGTATGATAGAATGTCCCGAATGCGGAAAGGAAGTCAGCGATAATGCTGTAATGTGTCCTAATTGTGGATACGGTGTAAAAGAACATTTCTCTAAGATAGAAAGTGAAGAAGTACGAAAACAAAATGAAGAAAAACGCCAAAAACAGCACGAACAGACGATTAAGAAATTAAAGATAATAATTCCGATTTCTGTCCTCTTGCTTTGCGTTATAGTGGGAATAGTAATAAATAATCGCATTTTAGCAGGGCGAATGATTTTCGAGACAGAAGATGAAATGATTGATTATTTGTCCAAATGTAATAATTGGAAATATGATAACAAATACACTGATGAATACATAATATTTTACGATACTGGATTTGCAGAAGTTTTAAGCGACTTTTGGACGTATGGTGAAATAGGTAAATACTATCCCAAGCGCGGTAAATTCAGCATAGGCGTTAACAATTATTTCATTTCAAACACAGGCGATGTAATTGAAATAGAAAAGGAACGAGATAACAAATGGTACAAAACAAATGTTTTTAACCCCAAACTTGAAAATGGCGGAAAAGCTCTTTCTGTCGAAGTCTCTACGCCAACAATCGAAGAAAACGGACACATTAAAGCTACCATTAAAGTAAAGAACACGGGCAATAGAACATACAGCCGTATTAAATTTGGAACCGAACTTACAAACTCATCAAATCAAAAATACAAACCCAACCGAGAACTTAACATAATTCATAATATGCGTTCGTCTTCTGGTACTACAAAATCATATGACTTAATCCCCGGTGAACAAGGCATATGCGAAATAGACTATTATATCAATGATACAAATTTTGATTTTAATCCAGATGGTGATTTTTCAGCATCTTTGATTGAATATGATAGTATGAAAACTAAATAAAATTACTAAATTATACAAAAGAAAGAGGTTTTATGTATGAAATGTAAAAACTGTGGAAAAAACGTACCTGACGAGGCTATATTCTGTCCCGATTGCGGTTCGAGGGATTTTGATTACACTGAACCGATGCCCGTCACGAAGAAAAAATCATTACCCGTTAAAGAAATATTGGTAGGTTCATTTGAAAAATTTTCAAATTTAAGCTTCCGACCGCAATCAATCATTGTATTGGTGTTAGCCGTTGCATTTTTCTTTTTGGGGTTTGGTTTTCGTTCTGCAATAGGAATTAAAAAATCAGATTATGACAGTTTGTCTCAACAAAATTCGGAATTAACTGCGAATATAGATACATTGAAACAAGAAAAATCTACACAAGAAAAGGAATATACCGAATACAAAGCAAAAATGAAACCGTATGAAGATCAGCAAGCCGAAGATGCCAAGATAAAAGCTGCTGAATTAGCTGCCAAAAAGAAAGCTGAACAAGAAGCGGCTCAAAAAGCCGAAGAAGAACGCAAAGCGGCTGAAGAAAAAAAGATAGCTGAAGAAACCGCTGCTATTGTCGAAAAATCTCTCGGCGTTACAAAAGATGCGTTTTATAAAGCATTCAATAATAACGCTGCAAATAATGGTTTTGATGCTTTTTTAGGCAAAGAAACCATAGTTGCAGATGTGTGCAAGTGGACAACTACAAATAGCTATGTCAAGTTTGATTGTATGCTAAAAAAACAATATGTAGATAATATATCAATTTATGTGAGTAGAAATGCAGATTCATCATCTCTCAGCAATGCCTCTTATTATCCAATTACAGCAATAACTGCATTTGATAGTTCTTGCAGTGCAAATAAGGCTGCTGGACATCTTAACGAAATTTTGAAAAAGGCTCTTTCCAACACAGGCAAAGATTTCTCGAAAACCGTTAATGGTATTGAGTATATATGCAATGTAGATGATTCGAGCATTTTTTACCATTTTAGAAAGGCACAATAGATATGAAAATTTGTCCATACTGTAAAACCGAAAATCACAATGATGCTATAATATGCAAATCCTGTCAGCAAAATATAACTACATCTGCCGCTACCGCTGATGGCTTACGAGGATGCGCACAATTAATTGACAATTGCGGGTGTTTTTTAGTTATTATTGGTATAATTACAATGCTAATAATGTTAAAATTGTTTTTATAACTTAAATATTAACTTTAAACCACAAAGATGCGTTAGAATTTTATAATTTTACAAATTAAATAAACTCTAACAAAAAAATTTCCCCTGCCGCTACCAACAGCAAGGGAAAAGGAAATTGATATGCTAAACGCATACCTGTCTGAACAAGTATATTTTAGCATATCTTTTCCGAAATGTCAAATTTTTTTGAAAGGATATGATACACAATGCCAATTTACAAGATGAAAGGCAGTAAAGACGGACGGCAAAAATACCGTGTGAGGGTAAATTATATTGACAATCTCGGCAAGAACCGACAGATTGACCGTGTGGCATACGGAAGTGCAGAAGCAAAGGATTTAGAGCGCAAACTGCAATATGAGCTTAAAGAGCAAACTCCGACCGCACGAATGACGGTTCAATCACTGTATGATGAATATATAAAATCATCCGCAAGCGAATTGCGCGAAACATCATTAGCTTTAAACAAAAAAAATTTAACAACTTATGTTTTAAATATTTTAGGAAATTTCTCTCTTAAAAAGCTGACCGCGCCCGTTATGCAAGATTGGAAAAATCAAATTGACGCATATGAGTTTAAAACATCAAAAGGTATCAATAAACTATCGTTACGCACAAAACAGAATATTTTCAGTTGTTTCCGCGCATTGCTTAATTACGGTGTAAAAATGGACTATCTTTCCCAAAATCCACTTAAAAAAGTAGGAAATTTCAAATCAAATGATGAACCTAAAAAAGAAATGAATTATTACACTGCCGATGAATATAAAACATTTGCCGATACCGCCCGAAATTTAGCCGAAAACAGCGGCTCTTTGACCGATTGGAATTATTATGTATTCTTTGCCATAGCATTTTACACAGGCTTGCGAAAAGGCGAAATATTCGCTCTGAAATGGTCAGATATATCCGACCACTATCTATCGGTATCGAGAAGTATTACCCAAAAGCTGAAAGGCGTGGACAGAGAAACACCACCAAAGAATAAATCGTCTATACGTACATTGCAAATGCCTAAGCCGTTAATTGATATTTTAAACGAACATAAAAAACGTTACAGTGAATATCCGCAATTCTCGGACGATTTCAGAATATGCGGCGGCCAAAAACCGATTCGCGACAGCTCAGTCGGCAAGGCAAATGAAAACATCGCCAAAGCCGCAGGGCTTAAAAAGATACGGATTCACGATTATCGGCATTCGCACGTGTCGCTTTTGGCTAACGAGGGAATCAACATACAAGAGATTGCGCGGCGTTTGGGTCACGCAAATATAGAAATGACGTGGAATACATATTCCCACCTCTACCCCCGTGAAGAAGAACGCGCAATCGAAATTTTGAATAAAATCGTGTAAAAATCGTGTAAGCAAAACAAAAAGTGCCGTATAATCGGCACTTTAAGTATTTTGGTCGAGGTGACAGGATTTGAACCTGCGGCCCCTTCGTCCCGAACGAAGTACTCTACCAAGCTGAGCCACACCTCGACAACGCATTATATTATATCACACCGCATTCTGTTTGTCAATAACAAATTTTTATTTTTTTGCTTTTTCTTAACTTTTCACCATTATTGCTTTTGTTTACTCATTTTAATATGAATATTTTGTTAAACTTTTATCAAATTTCGATTTTTGTGTAAATTTTTTCAAAAAATTCTCTTAAACCTCTTGATAAATTTCTTACTTTGGGTTAAAATGATAGATGGCATAAGATTTTCACATCCTGCCGTTTTAATACATTCCGAACCGCGCTGTTTCAATCGGTGAGGTATCGATTTTAACCTGTATTAATATGTAATAAATCAGCTCCGTTTTTCGGAGAGTTAATTTATAATTTGGAGGTATTTTTCAAATGAACAAAAAAACTATTGACGACATTTCCGTAAAGGGTAAAAAAGTCCTGGTTCGCTGTGACTTTAACGTTCCCATTAAGGACGGAAAAATCACTGACGAAACAAGAATCAAGGGCGCTTTGCCTACCATTAAAAAGCTTATGGCTGACGGCGCAAAGGTTATCCTTTGCTCACACATGGGCAAGCCCAAGGGTGAACCCAAACCCGAGCTTTCGCTCGCACCCGTTGCAAAACGTCTTTCCGAACACCTCGGCGTTGACGTTGTTTTTGCGGCCGATGACAACGTTGTCGGCGAACAGGCTAAGGCTGCTGTTGCTAATATGAAAGACGGCGACGTTGTTCTTCTTCAGAACACACGTTACAGAGCGGAAGAGACCAAAAACGAGGATAACTTCAGCAAGGAACTCGCATCTTTGGCAGAGGTTTTTGTAAATGACGCATTCGGAAGCGCTCACAGAGCGCATTGTTCGACCGTTGGCGTTACTCAATATTTAAGTCCCTGTGCGGCAGGCTATTTGTTGGGCAAAGAGCTTGACTTTCTCGGCAACGCAATCGACAACCCCGTTCGTCCCCTCGTTGCTATCCTCGGCGGCGCAAAAGTTGCCGATAAGCTCAACGTAATCTCGAATCTGCTTGACAAGTGCGACACACTTATCATCGGCGGCGGTATGGCTTATACATTTATGAAGGCAAACGGCTATGAAGTAGGAAAATCTTTGGTTGATGACGAAAAGATTGACTATTGCAAAGAGATGATGCAAAAGGCAAAAGACCTCGGCAAGACACTTCTTCTTCCGATTGACACGGTTGTCACAAAAGACTTTCCGAATCCTATTGACGCCGAAATCGACGTTAAAACCGTTTCGGCTGACCAAATCCCGGCTGATATGGAAGGTCTTGACATTGGTGAAAAGACACGCGCATTCCTTCGAGG
>URAN01000088.1 GCA_900545865.1 uncultured Eubacteriales bacterium | reverse complement strand
GCACGGTGGTGTGAGAGGGGCGAAGCTCATTAAGAGTTAGCCTCTACTCGATTGCCTAATTTTTTAAACCCAATGCATCGGCGAGAACTTTGCCGATTATCTCTGACATATATGAAAATCCAAGGTCGTTGGGATGACATAAGTCTGCCGTACAGCATAAATTATATTGCTCTGGAAAAAATGTTGAGCCGTCTATAAAATATATGTTTTCATCGCCATCAAGCCTGTGCGATTTATAAAATTCTTCGATAAAGCTACGCCTTTCTTCGTTTGACGCTTGCTCGGCTTTGTTGAGTGACAAATAATCGGGTTTTGATATTACTATATACGGTATGACGGGGTGATTTTTCCTTATTGTTTCATAAAGTACTGGATACGTTTTCTTTAAATGCTCGGCGTCCGGGGCGTTATGGTCATAATCGCATACAAATGCACACATTTCCCTTTTTGAGATATATTCCGCCATACTCGTCTCACCCTTTGCGTTTCCGGCGAAACCGAGATTAACATAGTCAACGTTATATTTTCTTGAAATAAACTGTTCGTATATATTTCCCGAATTCGATGCGGCTAATCCGTGAGTTATTGATGAACCGTAGAAGATTATCGGTTTTTTGTTTATGTATTTTTTTCCTTCTTTTAGGTCGGCATCTTTATCGATTCCGATTTGACAGGACAGAACTTGTGTAAGGCACGGAAAAATTAAGGTGTAATTATACGTTTCGTCGTTTTTAATAATTTCCTTGGTATCGCAATATTCGTCATCTGTGTTATCTGCCGGCGGGCAAAAAATATGTACAGGTATGTCGATGTCGCCTTCGTTTTTATAAAGCACAAAGCCGCGGCAAACATGCATAGTGCAGGCAACACCGTTATCGACTTTAAATCCGTAAGTCACTTTTAAACCTATGTGTTTTGAGTTTGTGCTGAATCTTATGCGTCCTCCTGCGGAAAAGAGAGCGGAATCTGCCAACGGCTTGTCGAAGTTTTTTGTTACAGCGCTCGGAATACGGGTGGAAATCCCGCCGCTCCCATCGTCAAAACCATAAGTATCAAGGTTTTCGTTCGGCACATTATACCATTTAAGTTCTTCCAAATTTAACACTTCCTTCAGTATTATTTTTATGAATTAAGTATATCATTTATTTTCTTTTGGGTAAATAAAGGATTTTGCTTTTTTGTATAATTTTCAATCATATTTTAGCTATTCAAGCACGGTTCTGATGCTATATCAATAATTTCAAAATAGTCAAATGGTTTTATAAGGCAAAGCAGACCCAAAGATGGGGAGGCATTCACTTGTATTGTTCGGTAAGACGATGACGAATAGTCATAAATGATAGGATTTTGCACAAAAAAGCAAAATCCTTTATTTATTTTGGATTTGTATTTTGATATAATTTTATTTGGAAATAAGAATTTTATAAACAACAGCTTATAACAAATATTTGCATGATTAACGCTAACGCGTTTGTCTTGAAAGTAAATGAGAAGAGGAAAAAGAAATGTTTAAAAGCAGTGTGAATGTAAGCAAAGATATTAATTGTCTGAAAATAATAGAGTTTATGAAAAGGTGTAAGGAAAATAAAACGGATGTTCATTCGTTTGAAATTATCCAAAACGGAGAGGTTAAGGTGAAAATTGCACCTGCACCGTATTCGTTTGAATATAAGCAACAGCTTTATTCGCTCAGCAAGAGCTTTTCGTCAACAGCAATCGGTTTTTTGGTTGATGATGGTGTTATTGATGTTAATGACAGAGTGGTTGATATTTTTGGGGATAAATGCCCCGAAAATATCGGGGAAAATCTTTCGAGAATGCGGCTTTGTCACCTGCTTTCGATGAACACAGGACATAGCAGGTGTTTGCTCAATGATATTCGCAGGGACGAAGATCCGATTAAATCTTTTTTGATGTTTGAGCCGGAATTTGAGCCGGGAACACATTTCTTTTATAACAATGCCGCAACGTTTATGCTGTCGGAAATCGTGAGAAAGTATACCGATATGTCGATGTATGACTTTTTGCAACAAAGGCTTTTTGTTTCGCTCGGAATAAACGGCACATATTGGAATGCGTTTGCTGACGGTAATTCTCAAGGTGCTGTCGGGTTGCACGCTTCAACGGATGATGTGGCTAAACTCGGCCTTTTATATCTCAATAAAGGCGTATATAACGGAAAGAGAATATTGTCTGAAAATTGGGTTGAGACCGCAACAAAGGCGTGGTCGGACAACAGTATGAACGGTACTCCCGATTGGGTTGCCGGTTATGGATTTCAGTTTTGGCGAAATGCCCGAGACGGCTTTAGAGGTGACGGGGCATTCGGACAGCTATGTATGGTATTCCCGTCAAAAAATATGGTGTTTGCAATGGAAGCGTATTCAGAGGATATGCAAGAGGAAATCAATCGCGTTTATGAGTTGGCGGACAATCTTTGCGGTGACAGTAACGTTACTGTCGATGAGCTGTGTGCGTTTGCGGATAAATACAACGCACCATGTGAATATAGCGCGGGAAAAATCACAAACCGATTGTATCGGTGCAATGAAAACAGATTCGGAATGACTTTTATAAGCCTTTCGGAGGAAGATGAATGTATTAAATTGAACTTTAGCGACGGCATAAAATGGCAAACTATGAAATTTGGAAAGGGCAGATTCATTGAAAACAATATTCGGATAAGAAAATTTAAGCCAACCCTTGAAGAACTTGCGGGGCATAATGAAAAAGAAAATGTCCGGTTTGCTGCATATTGTACATTTAAGAATGATGGGTTGCATCTGTATTTTAATTATCTTGACAACCCGCATACGGATGAGTATATATGCGGATTTGATGAGCATTCATTTGAACTGAAGAAAATAAAAGATGCCGAATTCAGCTATCACGGAGAAGTGCTGGGAGAGTGTTTGGATAAAAAGGAATAATTTTATGATGAAATATTTGAATTATGTAAATATAAAACAGGGAACAAAATCTGAATTTCGATATTCGAGAGGAAATACTTTGCCTCTTGTACAACGGCCTTTTGGAATGGCACACCTTGCCGTTCAGACAAAGGGCGGAAATGCATGGTGGTATGATCCCGATGCGAGGTATATCGAGGGCTTGAGAATAACAAGTCAACCGAGTCCGTGGCTGTCGGATTACGGAGCAATTCTCATATCACCACAGGCGGATATTATGTTTGAAAATTACAGTGATAACTGGTCCGGGTACAGAAACAACGAAACGGAAATGTCACCCCACTTTTTGCAAACAAGGTTTTTAAGACAACGCTGCACCGTTAAGGCGACCGTTTCGGAAAGGTGTATTAAAATTCTTGCTGAGTTCGGAGATATTCCGAACCGTGCGATTTCATTTTTCAATATTGCGGGAAATTTGGAATCCAAGGTTGACGGTAAAAATAAGTATATATATATTTCTACCGATGGTGTCGAACAGGGGATTGCCCAAAATTTTAAAAGATATTATATCATAAGCCCGACAAATGATTGTGTTGATTTTGAAAAATCGTATGTTTCGAATACTGCGTATCATTTGATGCTTAAAGGCGAAACGGCAGAGCTGAACATTGCCGTGTCTTATATCAGCTTTGAACAGGCTGAACTGAACTTGCACGAGGTTGTCGATAAGACATTTAAAGAAGTTATGAGCGATGGTGAACAGGCATGGGAACAATATTTATCGAAGATTGAACTTGACCCCGCAACAAATGAAGATATTATCAGGACATTTTATTCGTGTATGTACAGAACGGCAACTTTCCCGAATATAGCCTATGAATATGACGAAAACGGAAGAGAAATTCATTACAGTCCGTATATCGGAGATGTTTGTAACGGCATCAGATACACAAATAACGGATTTTGGGACACATCGCGGACGACTTTTCCGTTATACGCACTCATTGCCCCAGAAATTTACAGGGCTATGCTCAAAAGTGCACTTAACGACTTTTCGGAGTGCGGATTTCTTCCTAGGTGGGTGACTATAGCAGAGGTGGGGTGTATGCCGAGTACGCTGATAGATTCTGTGATTGCTCAAGGTGTTATATGCGGGATTGTTGAAGAAAAAGACGCAAAGATATTGCTTGATGCAATGATAAAGCACGCCGAAATTGCATCGAATGAAGAACGCTTTGGCAGATCGGGAATCGAGGAGTATAAAAAATACGGCTATGTTCCGTCAGATTTATATAAAGAGAGCGTTAATCTAACGTTAGACTTTGCATACGGAGATTATTGTATAGCAAAAACCGCAGAATTTTTGGGCGAAAATAAAATAAGCAAAAAATATTTTGAGCGATCTAAAAATTATCGGAATTTGTTTGATGAGGAAACGGGATTTATGCGTGCAAAGAAAACAGACGGTGAATTTGAGTCTGATTTTGACCCGTTTGCATGGGGTGGCGCATATACCGAGGCAAGTGCGTGGCAGACGACGTTTTCCGTTCCATACGATTTTGACGGTCTTGCTTTTCTTGCCGGCGGAGAGGAAAAGTTGGTTGATATGCTGGACAAGATTTTTGAAAGCGAACCGTTGTATCGTGTCGGCGGATATAAAAAAGAGATTCATGAAATGACGGAAATGGCGTCAGTGAATTTTGGAATGTGTGCGATAAGTAACCAGCCGAGCTTTTCTCTTCCGTATATATACGCTCTGTTTGATAAGAAAGACAGATGCGAATATTGGGTTAAGAAAATTTGTTCAGAGCTGTTTTCGTATAAAACCGATGGCTTTCCGGGTGATGAGGATAACGGCTCGATGTCGGCTTGGTATATTTTGAGTATGATAGGTCGGTATCCGATTTGTCCCGCAGACAACAATTATATTAACATTACACCTCAGGTGAAATTTAAGGTGAGAAATTTATGAGCATATACCCATACATAAAAACAGATAACGAAAAAATAAATACGGCGTATCATATTGCTGTTTCGGACTTGTACGGCAACATTAAACCGTATAAAGGCGGACTTTTGAAAAAAGAAACACCGGTAATCATTGCCGGAATGGGGTATTGTACGCCGTGGACAAGAGATGCGGCAATAAACACAATAAATGCAGGGGCGCTGCTCTTTCCGGATGCGGCAAAAAGCACATTGCTTTCGGTGCTAAAAAAAGAAAACGCAAGAATAATGATTGGCGGTGAATATTGGGATTCGGTAATATGGATATGGGGTGCGTGGCACGAGTATCTGTTGACGGGAGACAGAGAATTTTTGGAGATTGCATATGATGCGGCGACAAATACGCTTGAGTTTTTTGAAAATACGGAATTTGACAAAAATCTCAACCTGTTCCGCGGTCCGGCGTGCTACGGCGACGGCGTTGCCGCATACCCTGACATTTATGCACGAACGGGAGAGAGCGGAATCAAGGCTTTTGCCGATGAGTGCAGTGAACTTTGTGTAAAAAAAGGTGTCGGAATACCGATGTTTACGCTTTCAACGAATTGCTTATATTATAAAGCATACAAAACGGCGGATAAAATGGCGGCGGAACTTGGAATTTCCGAAAGATATGCCGAAAAGGCCGATGAAATGAAAACAGCTGTAAACAAACATTTTTGGTCGGAAGAAAAGGGTAAGTATAAATATCTTTTAGATGATTTCGGCGGCTGTGATTATGACGAGGGTATGGGACACTCGTTTGTGATACTTTTCGGTATTGCCGATAAGGACAAAACCGAAAAAGTTTTGAAAAATCAACATATCGCAAGTTTTGGCATACCATGTGTATATCCATCGTTTTCAAGATACAAGGACGGTTACGGAAGGCACAGCGGAACCGTATGGCCGCACATTCAAGCATTCTGGGCAGATGCTGCGGTGCGGAACAAAAGATATGATTTGTTTGACAGAGAATTTAATATGCTTACAGACTGTTCGGTGCGTGACGGATACTTTTCAGAAATTTATCATCCCGATACAGGTGAGCGATACGGCGGACTTCAGGAGAACAAAAAGCAGAGAATAATGCTTTGGAAGTCGGAAAAAAAGCAGACGTGGAGCGCAACGGGATATTTGCATATGCTGTTTTCAAATATTGTGGGAATGAATTTTGAAAAAGACGGGATTCGATTTAATCCGTATATTCCTCAAAATATAAATATTATTGAAGTCGATGACATATGTGTTCGAGATTGTAATATAAACATTCGCATAAGCGGAAACGGCAGGCATCTAAAAAGCTTTATGGTAAACGGTAAAGGAACTGAGAGTTTCATACGCTTTGACGGTGATAAGGATATAGTAATTATAATGGAATAACTTTTAAGGAGTGTTAACGTGAGAGAGAATGTAGTAAATTTAAAATCAAAATACAGGAAGTTAATTGAGCAAAAGAATAAGGTAGACGAGAATTGGTACAACGGGATTTATGACAGATATGTAAATCCCGTATTGACAAACGAGCATATTCCGCTTGAGTGGAGATACGATTTAAATGAAGAAACAAATCCATATCTTTTGGAGCGCATCGGTGTGAATGCTGTGTTCAATTCAGGTGCGATATATTTGGATGGCAAATATGTTCTTGTTGCCCGTGTTGAGGGATATGACAGGAAGTCATATTTCGCCGTTGCAAGAAGTGAAAACGGAATTGATAATTTTTTATTTGATGAGTATCCGGTAAGACTTCCAAAGTATGGTGATGATGACACAAATGTTTATGATATGAGATTGACGCAACACGAGGATGGTTGGATTTACGGACTGTTCTGTTCCGAGAGAAAAGACCACAGTGTTGATGATACATCGTCCGCTGTTGCAAAGTGCGGGATTGTACGTACAAAGGATTTGACTGAGTGGGAAAGACTTCCCGACCTTGACACAAAGTATCAGCAGAGAAATGTTGTCTTGCACCCTGAATTTGTTGACGGAAAGTATTTGCTCTATACCAGACCGTCCGATGGATTTATAGATGTGGGCAGCGGCGGAGGAATAGGAACAGCTTTGGTTGACAGTATGGAAAACGCAAGAATAGAAGAAGAAAAGATTATTGACAAACGAGTTTATCATACAATCAAAGAGGTCAAAAACGGAGCGGGAGCAACCCCGATTAAGACAAAAGACGGCTGGCTTCACATAGCGCATGGCGTAAGAAATACTGCGGCAGGGCTTCGCTATGTTCTCTATTGCTTTATGACGGCATTGGATAATCCTTCAAAGGTAATCTACACGCCCGGTGGCTATTTCCTTGCACCGCGCGGTTGGGAGAGAGTCGGTGACGTTTCAAATGTAG
>URAN01000087.1 GCA_900545865.1 uncultured Eubacteriales bacterium | reverse complement strand
CCTCATAGGCGGCGGGTTCCATTCCGGAATTTCAGTGGGAGTCATAATCTCCCACCGAAACCCTGAGGAGCCAATGCTCCCTGCGACTGTTGCAATCTTTCGCAAGCTCTGCTCTTTGCAAGCAAAGCAGAAGCGTTGCTCCGATTTAAAATCACGGACAGCGCGCAATGCCCTGTGCCCAGAGACACGCGCCGCAGGTCGGGCGCGTGTTATACATACAATCCTTTACGTTTTCCAACCTGTCATCACACCCGTCGCACACCGTGCAATCGGGAAACTCGAAATTATCCACCCGTTCTCTGAAATTCCTATATTCCGCATCATTCCAAATATCATATAAAGAGCGGTCTTTCACATTTCCGAACGAATGGCGGTATACCTTTCTTTTTTCCTCAAAAAGATATGTGTATGAATTATGTAAAAGCTGCATACACGGCGAAACCTCTCCGTCACTGCGCACAAAGCAAACTCCGTCACCGATGAACGGGCATCGGTTAAGTTCTCGCTCTTGCCCTTTGCCAAGCCTTTTCATCTTTCCGACCGGATAACCGCTGTCATATACCGAATCGGTCTTTAAAAGCTTTGATGAGGGCACGGCATAGCTTAAATTTATCATATCCGCACTGATTTTGTCGGCAAAATCATTGATTTTATCAAGTTCGCAAAGGTTCTCTTTCATCATAACAAAGGTGATACCGAGTTTGACATTTTCCTTTTTATCCGAAAAATATTCAAGGCTTTTTATCATCGAGTCAAATCGCGACCCTTTTTGGATATTTTCATACATTTCTCTCTCGAATCCGTCCGCCGAAACCCAAAGCATATCCAAGCCACAATCCAAAAGTCTGTCAATAAACGCCTTATCCAAAAGCGAGCCGTTTGTCAACAGTTCCGCCGACCTGCCGAGATTTTTTACATCGCTTATCATATCGAATATTTTCGGGTTTGTCAAAGGCTCACCCATTCCGGCAAACATTACCGTTTTTAACTCGGTTTTGTCAAGTCGAGTTATCGAGTCCGAAACATTGTTCCATATTTCCGCCGTCATAAGCCCGATTTTTTCGTCAAACCAATTATTTCTGAAACACATTTTGCATTTCAGATTGCACGCCGAGGACGGCTCTATATATAATTTTTTTAAAGTATCAAACGAATTTTTCATATTACGCACACAAGCAAAACCGCTGTGCATGACAGCGGTTTTGTACTGAATATTTCCTTTTTATTTTACCGTATATCCGCCGCGAATCATTAAAATGGAATCGCTCGTTGCCTTAAAACCTCTTCCGTCTGCGACAGGCACAATCAAAAGATGATTTGACGGCATCGCCGTACCGTTCGCAAGGTCATAACCCGCTGTTGTGTCGGCAAGTCCGCCCTTTTGGGTCGCAATAATTGTTCCGCCGCCCATTCTCAGAATAAATTCCGTTCCCGCTTCACCGATGATGCTCTGACCGGCATTCATATTTACAACCACAAATGTTGACGGCCGCGCGGTAACCGTTCCGCCACTCGACGCGATTCCGAGCTGTTGGTCAACATAAGCCTTAAGCTCGGGAACAACCTTGTCAACAATATATGTCTTTGTCACAACAGGGTCGTCCGTGCCGCCCGGCTCGGAAAAAACCGCAAAGCTGCTTACCGCAATCAACGCAAGTCCCATAATAATTCCGAATTTAAGATAGCGTTTCTTTTTCATAGTCAAATCCTCCTAAGTATTTGTTGTATTAAAAGTTAATTATTTTTTAACCTGATACGCCTGTCACGTCAGACCGAACGAAATTTCAAGAGCCTCGTTCACCTTATCCATAAGGTTTCCGTCAACGTGACCGATTTTTTCTTTTAACCGTCTTTTGTCTATTGTCCGAATCTGTTCGGCAAGCACGACCGAATCTTTCGAAAGTCCGAATCCGCCTGCGTCGATTTCGATATGCGTCGGCATTTTTGCCTTGTTAATTTGTGAAGTAATCGCAGTGGCAATAACCGTCGGGCTGTAACGGTTGCCTATATCATTCTGAATAATCAGAACAGGCCGAACACCGCCTTGCTCCGAGCCGACAACGGGGCTTAAATCCGCATAATATATATCTCCTCTTTTTACAACCAAAACATTCACTCTCCGCAAGTTTAAGATGTGTCCTTTGCCCTCTATGCATTATACGCAAAAAACTGCATTTTGGTACATAATCAAAGGACAAACCTGCGGACGGCGAAATTAAATGATTATACAGACCAAACTCTAATCGGAAACAGGAGAATCGAGCAGATAATTATGTGACTTTATAGTTTCGCCGCATTTAATATAAATTCTCGGAATCCTCTTTCCGACCATGCAAAGGATTTCATAATTGATTGTCCCCATTTTTTCAGCAAGGCTCTCTACCGGTAATTCTAAATTATCGCCCGTACCGAACAAAATGACTTCGTCGCCGATATTAATATTATTGACATCGGTAACATCAATCATACATTGATCCATACAAATATTTCCGACAACATCACACAATTTTCCCCCTGCTATTACTTGTGCCTGACCCGACAAAATTCTCGAATACCCATCGGCATACCCCACGGGAACAGTCGCAATTTTTGTCGGTTTATCGGCGGTAAATTTTCTTCCGTAACTCACGCTCGCACCCGTCTCAATCATCTTTACATTTGTGATTTTTGCCTTGAACGTCATCGCGGATTTAAGACTGAGCGGCGTACAATCAACATACGGCGACGGTTCCTTTCCGTAAAGGATAACACCCGGACGAACCATGTCCATATGCATATACGGAAAGCGTATGAGTGCCGCACTGTTGGCACAATGCCTTATCGATATATCGACCCCCTCGGCTTTGAGGCGGTCACACACCGCACAAAACCTCTCGAACTGGAGCTGTGTATATCTGTCGTTATCGGCATCTGTTTCATCGGCAACCGAAAAGTGAGTAAAAATTCCGTTAATCTCTAAGTTCGGCAAGGCCGCAATCTTTTTTATCTCGGACACAGTTTCCTCATTCACAGCGGCATCATCGGCATATCTGTATCCGACACGACCCATGCCCGTGTCAATCTTTATATGCAACCGCGCCGGTTTATTCAGCTTGATTGCCGCATCCGACATTGCCTTTGCCAAATCAAAGTCAAAACACGCCGGCATCACATCATAAAACACAAGGGTTTCCGCCTCTTCACAACAGCTCCGTCCGAGAATCAAAATCGGACAGCGTATATAACAGCGTCTGAGCTGAATCGCCTCGTCAAGGCACGCAACCGCCAGCGCATCTGCGCCGTTTTCCAAAAGTGTGCGTGCAACCTCGAGATACCCGTGACCGTATGCATCCGCCTTGACTATACCCAAAATTTTTGCCGACGGCGTAACATAACGCCGTATTGCCTTTATATTATTCTCTATCGCATCAAGATTAATTTCCGCCCATGCGCGGTTATTATGCTTCATTTTCATTACCTCATATTCAATATTTTAAGTTCGCTTGTGCGGACAAAGCAGAACCCCACCTCTATAAAATTGTGATTATTCCGCATAATTCGATAAACATTTTACGGGACGTCGGGGATGCCGTCCCCTACAAAATCAAAATAATTTTTTCGTTGCCGCCGCAGCATTTGTGCCGCTATTCACTCAAAAATTTTATCGCATACGGCAATTTTTCAACAACATCACACGCCGACATTCCGAACTTCCCCTTATCCTCTGCCGCCATATCGCCGCCGAGACCGTGAACAAACGCACCGAGAACCGCCGCGTTATACGCCGACATTCCCTGACCGCAAAACGATGTAATTATTCCCGTCAGGACATCCCCCATACCGCCCGTTGCCATACCGCTGTTTCCGCTCTCGTTTATATGTACCTCTCCGTTCGGAGCGGCAACAACCGTGTTATGTCCTTTAAGCAGAACAACCACGTTGTATTTCGCCGCAAATTCGGCGGCAAGCTTCATACGTCCCTTATCATCGGACGGAACTTTTTCGCCGCACAGACGTTCCATTTCTACGGGATGCGGAGTAATTATTATATTGCCTCGGTTCTTTGGAACATCGGCTAAAATGCCCGTATTTTCCGACAGAGTATTCAATCCGTCGGCATCGATAACGCACGGAATTTCGGTTTTTAAAACCGTTTTTAAAAGCTCCGCCACGCCGTCACCGCGACCCATACCCGGTCCGATTGCAACAGCATCGCATCGGTTCAGATACGGAAGTATCTGTTTCGCGGCTTTTGCCGAAAAAGTTATATTCAAATCCTCGGGGTGTTCCTCACAATCAAGCGGCAAGGTCATAACCTCTGTGAGTTTCGCCGCCGCAACGGGCTGAATACTCTTTGGCACAGCCGCGGTAACGAGACCGCTGCCGCTGTGCAGAGCCGCCTCTGATGCCAGACACGCCGCCCCGACCATTCTTTGCGAACCGCCGATTATCATAACCCGACCGCAATCTCCTTTATGCATATGCGACGTGCGCTTTGGCAGCATCGCGCGATACGACTTTATCAAATCCTCGTATTTTCCGTTCGGTACACCTTCGCCGCACACAACCGCAACAGCGTAATTTTTACTGTGGCTTATGCTGACATCGGCACTTGCCGCGCCGTTCATAAATATGATATGCGGCTTTCCGATTCCATCGTGCAAAATTTCAACGTCTTTGAGTCTGAACCCTCTGAAACCGCTTCCCAAATATTTTGAAAAGGCCTCTTTTGCGGCGAACATTGCCGCCGCCGTTCTGTACGGATTCTTTTTTCGAGTTATGTACTCACGCTCTTTTTTTGTATAAGCGTATTTTAAAAATGCGTCAAAATTTTTCATATCCGAAAATCTCGATATTTCGATTATGTCAATACCGGTATTTATCATCCGTCACACCTCACAATACCGCCGAATCAGTCATTCAAAAATACTTTTTGAGGGTTCAGCCGCCTGAATCCGTCACGAATTTTTTCGTTGGGGTTAAACAACAACAGCTTTTTAACGCCGCCCTCGGTATAAAGAACAAAACAAACATCGGTATCGTCAATCGATGTACAAGCATAAACTTTTTTGATTTCGCCGTTCTTTATATAGCCGTCAAAAGCCGCATTGCGTTTTGTTCCCATCATCTCTATTTCTCTCGCGTTAAGCGCCGTCATTCTCTTTCTGCGGCTTGCCGCAATAATTTTATCGACATCCATCGCACCGTTCGTAAAGCTGTATTCATACTCGACATTCGAGCCGATAACGACCTGGTATAACAGATAAAAAACTCCGGCTACTATTAAAAATGTAAGAAAGCCCAAATACTGTCCCAAAAACGAAACTATAAGGAAAAGCGCCACAGCACCGCCCAATGCGCACGCCGCCGTTCTCGCCAAATCCTTGCCGGTTTTCTTTTTTACCACCATTTGTTCTACAAAAACATCCATATTAATCTCCAATTCCGCCGAAAGTCGGCATTTATTCACCTTTGCGTATTGTTACCGTTCCCGAGGGAAGCCCGATATTGTTCCAATCGGAAAGCGAAATTTGACCACTCTCGTTTCCGCCCGAACCGAATACCGTTCCGTCACTCGAAACGCCGATACTGTGAGTTTCGCCGCCGTTTGCCGCGACTATGTTCTTCCAAAGGTCAGTCATACATTGATTACTGTCGTTGCCGCCGTAAGCTTTTGTATGTCCGTTTATGTCGGTCACAAGCACGTTGTATGCACCCGATGAAATAAACAGAACATTATCCGACTTTGCTGCGTCATTTATTCCGCGGCTCGTGTCACCGGCTATCAGAATCTTTCCGTCATATGTCAGACCTGCCGTAAAGCCGTTGCCTGCACAAACCTGAACAACATCGCTCCAGTTCTCAACCGAACATTCGCCGTGCGTATTATTTCCTGCCGCAACAACCGTACCGTCTATTTTAAGCCCGACCGTGTGCGCGCTGCCTGCCGCGGCCGAGACAATTCCCGACCAACCGTCAATATCGCATTGTCCATAGCTGTTGTCGCCCGCCGCATACGCACGCCCCGTGTTTTCGACCGCAACGGTGTGTCCGTATCCTGCCGCAATATCGACAATATTCTTCCACGCCGAAACCTTGTCCTGTCCGTATGATTTGTCGCCCGCTGCAACAACCGTCTTATCCGCACATAGCGCAACGCTGTGTTCGCCGCCTGCGGCAACTTTTGTTATATTATTCCACTTTGACACGTCACACTGACCTTTGTTATTTGCGCCTGCCGCAACAACCGTACCGTCCTTTTTAAGCGCAATCGTGTGATACCTGCCTGCCGCCGCAATCTTTGATATCGCATCGCTGATGCTGCGGTAATTCTCGCGGCTTTCTTTATAATCGCCGAGCTGTTTAAAATAAACCTCGGCTCGGTTAAAGTTCCGCTCCCGCGCATACGACATTGCAAGACTCCATTTAAGGTTTTTATCCTTTTCGCCGAAAAATCTGTATTGCGCCGCCTGTTCGAGCGTTGTTGCCGCATCGCCGAACTTGCCGCTGTTATAGAGATTCATCCCCTTGTTATAGAGAGTGTTCGCCTCACTTAAATACACATATCCGTATTTTGCGCCGACCGCCGCCAAAATCAATATAATAAGCACGATCAAACGCTTTATCCGTCTTTTTCTTTTCTCGGTCGGGTCATTTTTGATGAACTCGCGGATTTCCTCCGCTTCTTCTCTCTTTCTGCGCTTGATTTCGCGCCGTTTCGCACGGCGTTCCGCTCCTTTCAAGCCCTCTAAAGAATCATCATAATCTTCATAATCATTATATTCTTCATCATTATTTTCGCCGTCCGAATCGTGTTCAACCAAAACCGAATCAAAAGCGTGGGTGTCCTCAAAATCTTCATCACCGTTATCACTATCAACGGTGATACGCCGAGGGAAGTCGCTCGAACCGACCCATTTCGTTCCATCGCTGAACTCCGCGCTGCGGATAACGACCGCGACATATTTTGTCATAAGTGACGGACTTTCAAGCAGCATCCCGTGAGGAAGATACGGAATGTTATCCATCACCGCCAGCCTGAACCCGTCTGCGCCGTAACAGCACACATCTATCTTTGCATCCTTGACATCGGCTTTCTTAACCTTAAACGCAAGCTTTAACACAACCCTCGTATTATCAGAGTCAAAATAAAGCTTACAGTCATCCGCCGCAAGCGGACAATCAATCTCTGTATTTTCGAATTCGGTAACCTGCTGCAGCAAATCCATTACATCACCTGCTTTTCATTATTATATCCAAATCAATTCCGATTGCTTTTGCTCAAAAATTATATATACTGTTTTATTATACATCTAAATTACGAAAAAAGCAAGAATCTTATTAAGTTTGTAATAAAAAGTTAAAATTTCTCGGCATACGCACCCGAAATTATCAATCGAATACCAAAACAAAAGCAAAAAACATTTGCTAAAAAAGCTTAAAATTTACTTGTTCACATTCGGGGTTTGTTCTATAATTAAAACGATTTTAAAAATACACAGCTGCATTGAAAACATACGGAGGAGATTAAAATGACAAAAATATACCAAAGCACATATAAAATGCCGTGCGCGGATTTGGGGA
>URAN01000086.1 GCA_900545865.1 uncultured Eubacteriales bacterium | reverse complement strand
AAAAAGCCGTAACGGCGGTTGCAAAGGCTATTCGCCGCGGCAGAGTCGGACTTAAAGACCCGAAACGTCCGATAGGTTCGTTCATATTCCTCGGCCCGACCGGTGTAGGTAAAACCGAGCTTTCAAAGGCTTTGGCAGAGGCAATGTTCGGTGATGAGGACGCAATGATAAGGATTGATATGTCCGAGTATATGGAAAAACACGCGGTGTCAAGACTTGTCGGTTCTCCTCCGGGATATGTCGGCTATGACGAGGGCGGTCAGCTCACGGAAAAGGTAAGAAGAAAACCGTATTCGGTTGTCTTGTTCGATGAGATAGAAAAAGCGCATCCCGATGTGTTTAACATCTTGCTGCAAATCTTAGAGGACGGTATACTTACCGATTCACAGGGCAGACGTGTTGATTTCAGAAACACCGTTATTATAATGACATCGAACCTCGGAGCTAGACTTATAACCGAAACAAAAAGTCTCGGCTTTTCTGCGGGCGATGATAAGGAAGAACGAGAATACAGCGAAATCAAGTCGGACGTTATGGGCGAGCTTAAAAAGGCTTTCCGTCCCGAGTTTTTAAACCGTATCGATGAGATAATCGTATTCCACCAGCTGACAAACGATAATATCAAGGATATTTCGGTTAAGATGCTCGACCAACTCAAATCAAGACTTGCCGAAAACAAAATTACGGCTAAGTTCAGCGATGAGGCAATCTCAAAGATTGCGGCAGAGGGCTTTGACCCCGTATACGGCGCAAGACCTATCAGACGTGTTATTCAGTCATCTGTCGAAGATATGATTGCTGAAAAGATGTTAGAGGGCAAGATAGAAGAAAACGACACAATAAATATTGTGCTGAAAGACGATAAGTTTGATGTCGAAAACGAAACTGTTCACAATGCGGTGGAGGACGGCGATAAAGCCGATGCCGAATCAAAGAGTAACGAATAATCGATATTGAATTATTATCGACAATCGAAATAACAACCGAAACGGGTGGAATTTTTATTCCGCCCGTTTTGATTTTCACGGTATATTTATGCGGCGGTTTTTGACTTTCTTGCGTTATGGAATATCGCAATAACGACTGATGAAAAATGCAATGGGAACAACCCTGCGCCAATATTTGATAAATTTCCGAATAGACGCGGCGAAGCGTTATCTCAGAGAGACGGATTATCAAATATCAAAAGTTTCAGAGTTGTGCGGATATAATAATTTCTGTAACTTTTCAACGGACTTTAAAAGAAAAACAGGGCTAACCCCAAGCCTTTATCGGCTCAAAGCCAGACACCTGTTATAGTTATTGTAATAAAGTCAAAGTCAGCCGCGGTTCGCAAAGCGCTTTGACGGGCGGTATATCAATACGGCGATTCCGATAAGCGATGCGGCAACAAACATACTTATGGGGTATGATGTCATAATGGTTTTGAACGTTCGGCTCTGCGGAAAGACGGTGTATATCCAGATTATACGAACGCCGCATACGCCAATCATCGTCATTATTGCCGGGGTAAGCGAAATTTTGAATCCGCGCAGGTATCCCGAAAGAATTTCGTTAAATACGGTGAAAACATACATCGTGAATATCATAACAAGCCGTGTATATCCTGTTTCGACAACATCGGGGTTGCTGTCAAAGATTGCTATTAAAAACTTGCCGAAAGTCAGTGCGATAATCGCGGTTATAGCCGTTGCAATTGCGTCCTGTATAAGGCATATAAACATTATCTTTTTACATCGTTCAATTTGTCCCGCGCCATAGTTCTGTCCGACAAAGGTTGTGCAAGCCTGGCTAAACGAGTTTAAGATATAATATACAAAAATCTCGATGTTAAACGCCGCACTCGATGCCGCCATTACAACCGTACCCAGACTGTTGATTGCCGATTGAATAACTATATTCGCAATCGAAAAGACCGCGCTTTGGATTCCTGCCGGGAGTCCGATTTTGATTATCTTGACAAATATCGACTTGTCTATGGCGAGTTGTTTTAGCTCCAAATGAATAATTTTTTCCGTTTTAATCAGCTTTACCAATAATATTGCCGAGCTTACCGCGTTTGAGATAACCGTTGCGATTGCCACGCCGTCAACCGTCATTTTAAGGACGATGACAAAAAACATATTCAAAAATATGTTGAGTACGCCCGAAAGGGCGAGCGCGATAAGCGGCGTCTTTGTGTCGCCGATACTTCTGAAAATTGCCGCCTCAAAGTTGTACAAGAGGATTACCGGCAAGCCGAGCAGATATATCCTGAGATAAGTCAGAGCAAACGGAAACACGTCATCGGGAACATTCAAAACCGATAAAACCGCACTTGAAACAAGTTCGCCGCCGAGCATAACGGCGATTCCGCATATGATTGAAATAAGCACGGAAGTATGAACGGTTTTGTACACCGTGCGATCATCGTTTTGACCGACCGCGTTTGCGATAACAACGTTTGCACCGAGTGAAATTCCGATAAGCAGGTTTACAATAAGACCGATAAGAGGACTGTTTGCGCCGACCGCGGCAACCGCTGCCGTGCCGTTTGAACCGGTGAAGTTACCGACAATGGCAATATCCGACGCATTAAACAGCTGTCCGAGAATACCCGTTGCCGCAAGAGGAAGAGCGAATTTCGGAATATTTCTCCATGCCGAGCCGTTTAATATGTCCGTTTCTTTGTTCTTGTTTTTACTCAATAACATAGACTCATTTCCTTTTTATTGAATTAGCTTGTTGTATTATAGCACATTTTGTTTGAATATGCAATGTATGATTTGACAAAAATATTAAACATTTCGCGGTGTTCTTTTCTTTTTGAGTCTGTGCGGTAATAATTCTTTTTTATTTCTCATAGAATTGTATAAATATCAAAATGTACAAGATAGGCGTGTACAGACAAAGCACAGAGATGGAGGAGATTTTTTATGGTGGAATATGATGTCTATCGGGATATTGCGGAGAGAACTCAAGGTGACGTGTATATAGGAGTTGTGGGTCCCGTCAGAACGGGCAAATCAACGTTTATAAAGCGGTTTATGGAGCTTTTGGTTCTCCCGAATATCCAAAATGAATATAAACGCAGCCGTGCTCTTGACGAGCTTCCTCAAAGCGCGGGCGGACGCACGATTATGACGACCGAGCCGAAGTTTATTCCGAACGAGGCGGTCGAGGTCAGCCTCGGCGATACGGCGGCGTTTAATGTCAGAATGATTGACTGTGTGGGTTATATTGTTGACGGCGCACTCGGGCATATTGAGGATGAAATGCCGAGAATGGTACAAAGTCCGTGGTCGGACGAACCGATTCCGTTTGAAACGGCGGCAGAGATAGGAACACAAAGGGTGATTTCGGAACACTCAACGGTGGGAATCGTGGTGACAACGGACGGCAGCATAACCGAGATAGACCGAAGTGATTATATCCCGGCAGAGGAGAGGGTAATCGCCGAACTTTCGGAGATAAACAAGCCGTTCGTAATTTTGTTGAACTCGGCACATCCCGATTCGGAAGATGCGCGCAAGTGTGCGGCGGATATGTCCGAAAAGTATGGCACGGCGGTCATTCCGATAAATTGTATGACAATGGGCAAGTCGGATGTTGATATGATAATAAAGAGTATATTGTATGAATTTCTGATTTGTGAGGTCGGATTTTATATGCCCGAATGGGTTATGGCAACTGACGGTGAGAATTCACTTAAAGAAAAGATGAATGACGCGGTATTTGAGTGTTTTGGGGGCGCGAAAAAGATTTCGGATGTAATGAGGATTCCCGATGAGCTGAAAAAATATGATTTTATCGAGGATGCAAATATTTCATCGATTGCCTCGGGCGAGGGAGCGGTTGAAATACGAATAATGGTCGGCGAAAATCTCTTTTATAACACGGTCGAAAAAAAGACCGGTTTTAAAATTGAGAATGATTGTGACCTTTTAAAGCTATTACAGGAATTGTCAGGGATAAAGAAAAGCTATGAAAAGGTGCAATCTGCACTCGAACAGGTCAACAGTACGGGATACGGAATCGTGTCGCCGACACTTGATGAGCTGTCGCTTGAAGAACCCGAAATTGTGAAACAGGGTAATCGCTTCGGCGTTCGCCTTAAAGCCTCCGCCCCGTCAATACATATGATTAAGGCGGAAATTGAAACGGAAGTAAATCCGATAGTGGGAACGGAAAAACAGTCGGAAGAACTTGTACATTACCTTTTAAACGAATTCGAGGGCGACCCGAAACAAATATGGGAATCAAATATTTTCGGAAAGTCCCTGCATGAGCTTGTGAACGAGGGCTTGCACAACAAGCTTTATCGTATGCCCGAGGACGCGAGATTTAAAATCCAGGAAACTCTGCAAAAAATCATCAATGAGGGCAGCGGTGGCTTGATTTGTATAATATTGTGAACGTGATGTATTTAAAGGCACAGCCAACGGCTGTGCTTTTGAGTTGCTTATTAGATTTGCGCAGAAAAGCTCGGAACGGATGTTCAATGGGACGATGCATACCAAACTATAATAATTACAAAATAATAACAATGTTGAAAAAGAAAACTGCCCAATAATTTTGAGCAGTTTTCTTTTAGGTTGGGTAAGCAACAGTCCCATTATCATTTTTACATATTAATTATTTGCGGCTTTGCGCAAAAGAGTAAAAGTGTTGTTTTTATTGCAAAGAAAAATTTATTATGTTGTATTCGGCGTTTAAAGTGACCCAGTTTTGAGGGAAATCACGCATGGAATTCCAGTATCCGATGCCGTATATATCGAAGCTTGCCGCAAGGGCAAGCTTTGCCGTAATACTGCGTACATCCTCAAACCAAACCTCGTGCAGGCGTCCGTCATCATCGGCGTATCTGAACCACGGTGCTTGTGCTGTTTCGTCATATAGAATATCCGCGCCGTATCTTCGTGCGAGATTGACCGCCTCAACAGGCGAAATCGATGGTGCGCCCGCGCCGCCCGGTACGTGTGGCAAAACCCAGTCATATCCGTAGGTCGGGATTCCCATAAATATTTTATCCGGCGGCATTCGGGTGAGTGCATAACGCACAACGCGAGCGACCGAATTAATCGGCGCAACAGCCATCGGTTCGCTGTAGGTATATCCCCATTCGTATGTCATAAGCAAAACATAGTTAACTGCGGCGGCAATGCCTGCATAATCGTGTCCCTCATAAAGCGTTCCGCTCTGGGAATCCGACGTTTTCGGCGCGAGAGCGGAAAAAAGCTCTAAGCCGCGCGGATTCAGCTTTAGTCTAAGCTCTTGCAAAAATCGTATGTAATCATATTTTTCGGACGGTTTTATAAATTCAAAGTCAACATCAACACCGCCGAAGCCCTCGCCTGAGGCATAGTCTGCAATCTCGTCAATCAGGGCGTTTGCAAGTACTTCATTTTCAAAAATAAGTGTGGTGCGTTCGCTGCTGAAACCGCCGTTTTCGGTAAGCGTGGACAAATGCAAAAGGTTTTTTACGCCGTATTCGTTCGCGGCATTTCTCATAAATTCATCGTTTTGATATACAAGACCGCCGCTTTCGCTTATGCCATAGGTGAACGGCGTGAAATATGTGAGATAGGGAAGCTGTTTGCGTAAAAGGCTTGGATTTATATAAGGATAGGCATAGCTGTTTGAGGCAAAACTCTTTGTTTTTTGACCGCTCGAATAGCTGATATTTATTGTTGCGCCCGTTGAAATTCGCTCGCTTCCGCCAAGCTTAAAATTATTGCGCAAAAGTTCGAGAGCTGTTGTGCCGTACTGTCGTGCGATACGCGAGAGTGTTTCGCCCCTTTGTACGGTGTGAACCACCTCGGGAATCTGTACGGCGAGCGCTTGTCCGACAACAAGCGGCAGATTCGGTTCAAGCCCGTTATCCGCCGCTAAGTCCTGTATATTAACATTATATTCACGTGCAATCCCGGTCAGCGTTTCGCCGCCGCTGACAACGTGTATTATCATAATATTTGCACCTCCTGAGTATTTTTGGGTATATTATACTCTATGCAAATATTTCTTTGATATTCGGATTATTTCATTATTATAACGATTTTTGAGCCAAACCGATTTTTTCGCCCATTCTGACCGAAAGTTCAAGCCCGTTTTGCGTTGCCGAAAAGATTGCATCATCGATGCTGACCTTTCCTTTTTCAAAGATAAGAACAACGGTTGAACCGCCGTATAAAAACATTCCTTTTTCGCCGCCGCGTTCAACGCGTCCGCTCGTAACAAAATTTTTGATTTTTCCGACAAGCATTGCTCCGACCTCGATTTGTGCGGCAGTGCCGAAATTGTCCGTTTTTATATATGTTACTTCGCGGCTGTTCTCACAGAACACAGGAGTTTTTTCGAGAGCAATCGGGCGAACCGTGTGCAAAATTCCTTTGATGAACCTGTTTGAGAGAATTTCGCTGCCGTCAAAAAACGAATACCTGTGATAATGGTTCACGCACAGGCGAAAGACAAGACATACACCGTTTGAAAATTGCTCCGCCGCCGATGAATCCTTTAAAAGGCGTTCGAGGTTGTATACGCTGTTTTTTATGTTGAATGTTGCCTTGTCGGTTATCTTGTAAGCCGACAAATAAGCATCGCACGGCGCAACAAGGGCAAGCGGATTCATATCGAATTCGCGCCGACCGGGGCGGATTTTTCGCGTAAAACAGTCGTTAAAGCACTTAAAGTTATCACAAAAATAATCCGCGGTGTCTATGTTATTGCTTTTTAAAAAGGGTAAAATTAAAAATTTCGACATACGCGAACTTAAAAATGCTCCGCAAAGCTTTGAAAGCCACGGAGCGCATAATAATTTCAGCACAACGCGTCCCGAAACGGTGTTATACAAAAACCGCAGACCTTTTGTGTCATCGGTCGGCGGTGTAAAAGAACGATTCATATGTTATTCTCCTGTTACCTAAAGAAATATTCAAGTATTATGATTGCGATAAATTCAAGCGCACCGATACCCACAAGACCGAGGATTCCGCGCATTCCCGGCTTGGCAATACGGAATTTAGCGAGAAACGCAAACGCGGTAATAAGCATAACCGCAAAATATACGGCGCAAAAATCCTTTGGCGCACAGTATTGCAAAAGCAGTATCGCAGGGAAAATCAGCGCTGATGTTGTAACGGGCAGACCGATATAAGTCTTTCTTGCGCCCGTTTCGATTGTCTGGCGTTCTTCTTCGGTTACGTTAAAGTATGCAAGTCTTATCATTGCCGCAAGTATGTAAAAAAGCATTATTGCACCAAAAATAAGGCTCAAAACAATGAACTTTGCGCTTGCATCGCTTTGGAATATTATGCGGCCGAACCTTGACGAGCTGCGCAAGAGCGCCATACCTATACAAACGGGCAGAACGCCGAACGCAACCAAATCGGATAAAGAATCGATTTGGATTCCATAGTTGTTTTCCTGTTTTGAGCGCCCGGACTTGGTGCGTGCAACCTTTCCGTCAAACGCATCGCAAAGACCCGAGATTAAGAGGAAGAAGCATCCCAAATACGGGTGTCCGCCGCCGCTGAGCGCGACAAGGATTCCCGTTGCCGATGAAAGCAGCGAGATGTATGTCAATAATACAGTGTAATTATAATAGCCTATCATAGCCGTATCTCCGTTCCGCCGAGTTGCTCGGCATAAATCAATCATAGCATTTGTATTTTAAGAAAGCATCAGCGTTTTTTTAAATCGCGGCGTTTTACATTAATATATGCCGCGAACATTATAATTCCGCAAATCAGAACACAGCAATAGAACGAAACCGAACGTCCCAAAAGCTCAAACTCGGCGAGCGAGTTCGTGATGTGTCTGAAACCGTTAAGAATCAGAGCGTCCGTAACGCCGACAGCGCCCGGAATAGGTATGCTGTTTGCCCCGAGAAAGACGTGAGCCTGTGTGAACCAAACGTCAAGAGCCTTTGACCAATCGCCGCCGTGAGTTGCGAGATATGTAAACATTATTACGCTTATCAGCGACATACGCTGAAGGAAGTTGAACAAAAGCACGGGCGGCAAAATACCCTTTTTGTTTGCGAGCATTTTTGCACAGGTGCGGTATTCGTCAAGGCTTTGGTTAATTCTTTTCTCAGCTTTTTCGCGATTTTTTACGAGCCTTATCTTACAGAGTATGCTGATGACAAGCGAACACGCCCATTCGACAAGGCGTTCGAACTTAATCACGATGATAAAGAATGCAACGATTGCGGTCTGTGTGAAAAAGCCGAATAAAATCAAAAGCCTGTATATTCCGTCAAACCCAAAAAATATTTCGGGTCGAATTATAAGAGCCAGAATATTAAGAGTGAGGATGGTGACGGCATATACCGAGATGTTCAAAAACAGGATAACGCTCGAAACAGCAACGGGAATCCCGTCTTTAAACATAAAATAAGCCGCCGCGGGCTGACCGCCGCTTGCCGACGGAGTAATCGCCGACACATATATATCCGATGCCGAATAGACAATCGCACGGCGAAAAGAAACGTTATAGCCAAAGCTGCGCGCGAGATATAACAGGGCACAGCCCTCGAAACAAATATATCCGATCATACAAAGCACTGCCGACATCATATAAATCGGCGAAGCGTTTGAAATATACTTGATAAAATTTGTAACGGTAAAGTCATCGCTTTGATTTGCGACCGCCCAGACGCTCGCCGCTGCAACCAAAATAAAAATAAAAACCCAGGCAAGCTTTTTGCGCAGATTTTCTCCGTTTTGCATCGCCAAGTGTCTCAACTCCCATTCATTTGTTATATACATTGATTCGCATTAAAATACAACTTATATTATACATAAAACAATGCATAATGTCAATCTATTTTTACAAAAATTATTTTGATTTTTGCAGAAGCGTCTGCTTTGTCGGCTTTAAATCAAATAAAAATATCGGGCGGTCGTGCGGAGCCGCCCCTGTAAATGTTGAGAATGTATATCATTTGACATATATTTGCA
>URAN01000085.1 GCA_900545865.1 uncultured Eubacteriales bacterium | reverse complement strand
TACCGGGAGCTGTATGGACCGATGTATCAGAAAGTAGTAAGTTTGGAAAGTCAGGAGTGATCATTATGGAAAAAAAGAAACCGGTTCTGGTAGTAATGGCGGCAGGAATGGGAAGCCGCTATGGCGGATTAAAGCAGGCGGCACCTCTCGGGCCGAACGGAGAGCTTATCATTGACTATTCGGTATATGACGCGGCCGAGGCAGGATTTGACCGCGCGGTAATTATTATCAGACATGATATAGAACACGATTTCAGAGAGGCGTGCGGAAAGAGAATAGAAAAGCGCATTGATACCGAATATGTTTTCCAAGAACCCGACAGCCATCTTTTCGGATACACCACCCCGTCAACGAGAGAAAAGCCGTGGGGTACGGGTCAGGCGATTTTATGTGCCGGCGAAAAGGTTAAAAATCCTTTTCTTGTTATCAACGCAGATGATTACTATGGCAAAAGTGTTTATAAAATGATGTATGATTATCTCAAAGATAATTCGGGTATGTGTATGGCAGGGTATCGTCTCGGCAACACCTTATCGGACAACGGCGAGGTAACGCGCGGCGTTTGCGAGACGGAAAACGGGTATTTGACAAAAGTTACCGAATGTTATAATATTGCCAAAGACACCGATATTCCTCACGATACCATTGTTTCTATGAATATGTGGGGATTGGACACGGGTATTTTCGATTATCTCGAAAAAGATTTTAAAAAGTTTTTGGACGAGAACATCAATGAACCAAAAAAGGAATTTTGTCTTCCCACAATTATCGATAAGAGAATAAGAGAAGAAAATAAAAAAGTAAGAGTTCTGGAAACCGACGAAAAGTGGTACGGCGTGACATACCTCGATGACGCACCCGTTGTAAAACAGGCTCTTAAAACGCTGACGGACAAAGGCTTATACAAATAGCCGCCGCTGTTTGTCGGCACGGAATTTGTTTAAAACAGCCGACAGGGTATATATATTATACTTTGTGCGGCTGTTTTTGAGAATGCGTTTTAAACCGAACGCCCCTATATCACCGCTTTTATGTAAAAACTATATAAAATTAAATTATTTTATCAAAAAAGGCTGACAAATGGCGCTTAAAATGGTATAATAAGATGATATACGTTTTTAGAACACATAAATGCGTTTCAATAAGGGGCCGAAAGTCCCGTCATTCAACGTTTTCAGTGAGGGATTTTATCCAATCACCGAAAAAATTAAGCGAAACCCGCCGCCTATGAAGGCGAGGGACAGCTTAATTTAGTTATAAACTTAAAAATTTATCAAGAAAGGTACGCAATCGAAATGAAGATTTTTGACCGCAAAATTATTTTAGAGGACGGCAGCGAGTATTTGGGTTACGGTTTCGGCAGCACAAACGACCGTGTGTGCGAGATTGTCTTTAACACATCAATGGTCGGCTATCAGGAAATTGTTTCCGACCCGTCTTATACCTATCAGATGGTTGTTATGACATATCCGTTAATCGGAAACTATGGAATAACGGATGAGGACTATGAGAGCAAGAACCTTACCATAGGCGGCTTGATTGTCAGAGATTATAACGATATGCCGTCTAATTTCAGATATACAAAAACTTTGTCCGAGGTTATGGAGGAAAGCGGAATCCCCGGGATATACGGGGTTGACACCCGAGAAATCACACGCAGCATCCGCGACATCGGTTCGCGCCGCGTCTTGATTTGCGGCGTGGACACGCCTGTTGAAAAAGGTCTTGAAATTATAAAGAACACCCCTGTTTTGCATGATGCGGTATCAAAGGTCAGCTGTGCAAAACGCTGGTATTCGAGAACGTCAAATCCGAAATTCAACGTTGTCGCGGTAGATTGCGGAATAAAGCTTAATATAATACGCAGCCTTAACAAAATCGGATGCAACGTCACCGTTGTTCCGTATAACACCACAGCGGAGGAAATCGAGTTTATGAACCCCGACGGCGTATTTTTATCCAACGGTCCCGGCGACCCCGATGACGTTACGCCCGTAATCGAAACGGTCAAAAAGCTACGCGGCAAGTACCCGATTTTCGGGATATGCCTCGGTCATCAGATAATTTCGCTTGCATACGGTGCAAAGACATATAAGTTAAAATTCGGTCACCGCGGCGGAAACCATCCGGTAAAGAATCTCAAAAACGGAAAGATAGAGATTACCTCACAGAATCACAGCTATGCTGTTGATAAAAACAGCCTTGACAACACCGATTTAGAGGTGACCCACATCAATCTTTTGGATAACACAATCGAGGGCGTCGAATGTGCGCGCGACAAGATTTTCAGCGTACAGTATCATCCCGAAAGCGCACCCGGGCCGCAGGACAGCGGATACTTATTCTATCGGTTTATCGACATAATGAAAGAGGCAAACACAGAAAAATCGAAAAGCTCGGCAACTGTGAAAGGGGGCGCTGTAAATGCCTAAAAGAACAGACTTAAAAAAGGTAATGGTTATCGGTTCGGGTCCTATCGTCATAGGCCAGGCGGCGGAGTTTGACTATGCGGGAACACAGGCGTGTCTTGCGCTTAAAGAAGAAGGTTATGAGGTAATCCTCTTAAATTCCAACCCGGCAACAATTATGACCGACACGTCTATTGCCGACAAGGTATATATGGAACCTTTGACCCTCGAATATGCGGCAAGAATCTGTCGTTTTGAACGCCCGGACGCGATTGTCCCGGGTATCGGCGGTCAGACGGGTCTCAATATTGCCATGCAGCTCGCCGAAAAAGGCGTTTTGGAAGAATGTGAAATCGAGCTTTTGGGTACGGACGCAAAGAGCATCGAATGCGCCGAGGACAGAGAGCTTTTTAAAGAGCTGTGTCAAAAAATCGGCGAACCCGTTGTTCCATCCGAGATAACCTATAGCATCGATGAGGGGCTTTCGGCCGCAGAAGAAATCGGATACCCCGTTATCCTGCGCCCTGCATTCACTCTGGGCGGCACAGGCGGTGGTTTTGCCAACAACCCAACCGAGATGAAATCGATGATGAAGAACGCGCTTGCGCTCTCGCCCGTACATCAGGTTCTTGTTGAAAAAAGCATAAAGGGATATAAGGAAATCGAATATGAAGTAATGCGCGACTCAAACGATACTGCGCTTACTGTCTGCAATATGGAAAACCTTGACCCCGTGGGTATTCACACGGGCGACTCAATCGTTGTCGCACCGAGCCAGACCCTGACGAACAAAGAATATCATATGCTGCGCGACAGCGCTCTTAAAATAATTCGTGCGCTCGATGTCAAGGGCGGCTGTAACGTTCAGTTCGCGCTCGACCCTCAATCATTCAGCTATTATGTAATCGAGGTAAATCCGCGTGTGTCGCGTTCATCTGCGCTTGCGTCAAAGGCAAGCGGTTATCCTATCGCGCGTGTTTCGGCAAAGATTGCGGTCGGAATGACATTGGACGAAATTCAACTTGCGAACACACCTGCTTGCTTTGAACCGACCCTTGACTATATCGTAACGAAAATGCCAAGATTTCCGTTTGACAAGTTCACCGAGGCGTCAAACACTCTTTCGACACAGATGAAAGCAACCGGCGAAGTTATGAGCGTCGGCCGTACTATGGAGGAGAGCTTGCTCAAAGCTATACGTTCTCTCGAAACGGGCAAAAACCATATTCATATGGAGAAATTCGACCGCGACCATATGACGGCGGAACAGCTTCTCGATTATATAAAAGAGGGAACGGACGACCGTCTTTATGCCATTTCACAGCTTATGTGGATGGGGGTTGACCATTCGAGAATATGCAACATCACACAAATCGATATGTTCTTTTTGGATAAGATAAAGAACATTGTTGACTTTGAAAAAGAAATGGAGGCAAACCCGAATTCCGAAAAATTGCTGTTTGAGGCCAAAAAAATGGGATTTTCGGATTCGTATATTGCTGAGCTTTGGAAAACGTCTGAGGATGAAATCTATAACCACCGCTGTGAAATCGGACTCTTTCCATCATACAAGATGATTGATACCTGTGCGAGCGAGTTCGAAAGTTATGTTCCGTATTTTTATTCGACATACGAGGACGAAAACGAATCGATTGTATCTGACAAAAAGAAAATAATTGTTCTCGGCTCGGGTCCAATCAGAATCGGACAGGGTGTAGAGTTTGACTATTCGACCGTACACGCCGTTCGCGCGATACGCAAAGCAGGCTATGAGGCTATTGTTATAAATAACAACCCCGAAACGGTTTCGACCGACTATACAACAGCAGACAAACTTTATTTTGAACCCCTCACGACCGAGGATGTTATGAACATCGTTCATCTCGAAAAGCCCGAGGGCGTTATTGCCACTCTCGGCGGTCAAACGGCGGTCAATCTCGCCGAGCCGCTTGCACGCAGGGGCGTAAAAATTATCGGAACGGATTGTGACGCAATAGAAAAGGCGGAAAACCGTGACGCATTTGATGAAGTAATCAAACAGCTTGAAATTCCGAATCCGAAAGGCGAGGCGGTCACGGATATAGAAAGCGGCGTTGCCGCCGCGGCAAAGATAGGATACCCCGTATTGGTTCGCCCGAGCTTTGTATTGGGCGGACGCGCAATGGAGATTGTGTCAAACGAAAAATCTTTAAGACATTATCTCAAAAATGCGGTTGAGGTTGACACGGACAAACCGGTTCTTGTTGACAAGTACATTGTTGGCAAAGAAGTCGAGGTTGACGCGATATGTGACGGCGAACAGGTATTTATCCCGGGAATTATGGAACTTGTCGAACGCACGGGCGTACACTCGGGCGACTCGATAAGCGTCTATCCGCCGTACACCATTTCACAAAAGGTAAAAGACACAATCGCCGATTATACAACACGGCTCGGTCTCGGAATAGGCATTGTCGGTCTGTTCAACATACAGTTTATCGTTGACAGCAACGACAACGTGTTTGTCATCGAGGTAAATCCGCGTGCATCGCGAAGCGTTCCGTTCCTCTCTAAATCGACCGGGGTCGGACTTGTTCAGATTGCAACGGGCGCAATGCTCGGTCAGAGCCTTAAAGACCAAGGAATAGACAATATGCTCTTGCCCGAAAAAACGAGGTATTATGTCAAAGCCCCCGCTTTTTCTTTTGAAAAGCTGACGGGTATTGACGCATATCTCTCACCCGAGATGAAATCGACCGGTGAGGCAATCGGTTATGACAAGCGTTTGAATCGTGCGATGTACAAGGCACTTCAGGCATCGGGCGTAAAGATGAAAGATTACGGAACGGTAATAGTCACTCTTGCGGATGAGGATAAAGAGGAGGCTTTGCCGCTTGTCAAGAGATTTTATCAGCTCGGATTCAACATCGAGGCAACAATCGGAACGGCTAATTTCTTAAAACAGCACGGCATAAGAACGCGCGTCAGAGGAAAGCTGAGCGAGGGCAGCCACGAAATTCTGGATTCAATCAGAGCCGGATATGTAAGTTATATCATCAATACACGTGCGATTTTGTCGGGCGTGCATTATGAGGACGGCGTTGCAATAAGACAGTGCGCCGTTCAAAACGGAGTCACGATATTTACATCGCTCGATACGGTGAGAATTGTTCTCGATGTTCTCGAAGAGAGCATCCCCGGAATCTCCACCATTGACGGTTGTGACTGAAAAAAGTAATAAGCCGCGGCGAAATTCGCCGCGGCTTTGCAGACCAAATCTGAAAAGCCGTCATTTCAGACGGCTTTTATCGTGTTTACGAATATAATCAAAATACCAGAATACTTTTTTTGTTTTAATATTTCCAACTATATCCTCAATTTTAACATACATAAACCTTTTTTCTTATTAACAGCTTTTTGTTTTTTGTGGCAAAATATTTTAAAAAGTATTGCCTGTATGGTGAAAAAACCCATTTAATGGGCAACCACCAACCCGATATTAACCATCATAAACAACCATGATGAACACTTTTTATACGTACCCCATTTATGATCTGCATGTCTATATTATCACTGCCACACTTTAAACATACCATTTTAAAATCCTAAAACCCGAATTATTTTTGCTTTATTTTAAATTTACCCGGTTCAACAATCTTGATATATTGATTATCTGTTATTGTAAAATCTTCTGATGCACCAACATCAATCAACTTAACAAATATGCTTTCAGCCGGTTCTTCCACCCCTTCCTCTGTTTTATGTATTTCATCACTGTAGATATTAAACTGATTCATATACTTACCTATATTCGTTACAGTATATTCGCCCGCAGGAATATGGTAAGCAATCACTGTTTGTTCAAACTCCGTTCCTTTGTTAAACGTTATTGGCGTTCCATATTTTCCTTGTTCACCTGCAACCAATTCTATCTCTAATTTTTCTTCAGCTACGGCATTTTTATTTGCTTCATCTACACTCGATTCAGATGTAGTTTCATTAGTTGCAAACTGATTTCCGCCACACGCTGACAGCGATAACACAAGAACAATTGCAATAAGAACAGTTAAAAATTTTTTCATTATAAAATCCTCCAATATATAAAATCACGCACTTTTTAACTTGCTTAATAAGGCATCGCCTCTCTTTCCTTTTATCTTAAAACACAAATCAAAAAATGCGCCAATCCGAAGACCGACGCACCAAAAAACGCAAACTCCGATTGTTGTCACACAAATCAAAAACTTAAAATGACTTAAATTCAATTCAAATCAAATAGTCAGGTGGAATTTACATTTTTTACAAAAAACCGTACCTGATTATTTGAGCCTAAAGAGAATGCATTTAAGCTAATATCCTATTTTTATTAAGTTTTTAATTTATGTGACATATAAATTATACCACATTTGTTTTAAAAATGCAATATAATTTTTGACTTTCATCGACAAGCTGCCTTTTGTAAAATTGCGATTGCTCAATCAATACCGTATCGAATTTGATTTTTCGGAGTTATATTTCAAAAATTTTTAAATTACTATTGACAAATTCAAAAAAAGTGGTACAATAATATTAGCACTCAAACAGATAGAGTGCTAACAAATAATTAAGAGGTGTTTTAAAATGGCAACATATGAATTTAAATCCGAATCCAAGCGTATGCTGGATTTAATGATAAACTCAATCTATACACATAAGGAGATTTTCCTGCGTGAGATTATCTCAAACGCAAGCGATGCGCTGGACAAGCTCTATTATAAATCCCTGAGCGATGACAACATAGAGTTTGACAGAGAAAAATTTTATATCAGGATTACCCCCGACAAGGACACGAGAACTCTTACCATAACCGACGGCGGTATAGGTATGAACCGTGACGAGCTTGAAGAAAACCTCGGTACAATCGCAAAGAGCGGCTCTCTCGCATTTAAATCGGAGAACGAAAAATGCGATGATGTTGACATAATCGGTCAGTTCGGCGTGGGCTTTTATTCGGCGTTTATGGTCGGAAAAAGCGTAACGGTAAAGAGCCGCAAGTTTGGCAGTGATGAGGCGTTTAAATGGTATTCCGAGGGTGCGGACGGTTATGAAATCGAGCCTTGTGACAAAGACACAACGGGAACGGAAATTATTATTGCTCTCAAAGATAACACCGATGATGAGAACTATGACACTTATCTCGAGGAATACACCATCCGAAATCTTATAAAGAAATATTCGGATTATATCAAATATCCGATAAAGATGATGGTTACAAAACAAAAGCTCAAAGACGCAACCGAAGAAGAAAAGAAAAAAGATGATTATAAGCCCGAGTATGAGAGCTATAGCGAGGACGATGTTTTAAACAGTATGGTTCCGCTTTGGCGCAAGAACAAGTCGGAATTGAACGATGATGATTATAACAACTTTTATAAAGAAAAGTTCTTTGATTATGAGAATCCCCTCAAAACGATTCACACAAGCGCAGACGGAATGCTGAGCTATACCGCGCTTTTATTCATCCCGTCACACGCACCATTTGACTATTTCACAAAGGATTATAAAAAAGGTCTTTCGCTTTACACAAACGGCGTTATGATTATGGATAAGTGTGAGGACTTGCTCCCCGATTATTTCGGGTTTGTAAAGGGTCTTGTCGATTCGGCGGATTTGTCGCTTAATATTTCGAGAGAAATACTCCAGCACGACCGCCAGCTTAAAACCATTGCCGCACATCTTAAAAAGAAGATAAAGTCAGAGCTTTTGAATATGCAAAAGAACGACAGAGAGACATATGACAAGTTCTATGACGCATTCAAACGTCCGCTCAAATTCGGCGTATATGACAACTATGGCGCGGAAAAAGACTTTTTGTCGGATTTGCTTATGTTCTATTCGTCAACCGAAAAGAAACAGGTTACGCTCGGCGAGTATATCGACAGAATGAAAGACGGTCAGGAATTTATCTATTACGCGAGCGGTGAAACAATTGAACAGATTGACAAACAGCCGCGCGTCGAAAGCGTAAAGGATATGGGTTATGAGATTCTGTATCTCACAGAGGACGTTGATGAGTTCGCGATAAAAATCCTTTCCAAATATAAAGAGAAAGAATTTAAGTCGGTCGCATCGGCTGAACTCGGCGGTGAGGACGAAAAGACAAAGGCAGAAGAATCCGTTGCGGAGGAGACATCAAAAGACCTGTTCGCCGCAATGAAAGATGTTCTCGGCGACAAAGTTGTATCGGTCAAGCCGACAGTAAGGCTCAAAAATCACCCGGTATGCATCACAAGCGAAGGCGAAATTTCTCTTGAAATGGAGAAGATTCTCGGACAGATGCCGAACGGCGGTGCAAAGGCACAGCGCGTTCTTGAAATCAACATAAAACATCCTCTGTTTGAGAAATTAAAAGCCGCTGCGGATAAACCCGATGAGCTTAAAAAACTGACCGAGGTTGTATACGGCTGTGCTTTGCTTGCCGAAGGTATGAATGTTGAAAACGCCGCCGATTTTGCCGACAGCGTTTGTGACTTAATCTAAAATAAACTCAAAAACCAAAAACCGTCGCTTTGTACTGATGCAAAGCGGCGGCTTTTTAAATTCTCTTTCAATAAGGGACTAAAAGTCCCGTCATTCAACGTTTTCAGTGAGGGATTGTATC
>URAN01000084.1 GCA_900545865.1 uncultured Eubacteriales bacterium | reverse complement strand
AAATAATAAAAATCAGCCCCTTTCTGACTGATTTTTATTATACGTGTAAGAAATGCGGAGGAAATTCATAGGTGTGATATGCTGTGCGCTTTGTGCGGCGGCTATATTGTGCGGTTGTGGCGCTGAGGTGAAAGCACCTGAACAAGAAAATTTGCCCGTTCTTACAATCGGCAGTGATGAATACGAACCGTATATATACAGCACGGAGCTGAACACTTATGAAGGAATTGATGTTGAGATTGCAGCCGAAGCGTGCAGACGCATCGGGTACAAAGCCGTATTCAAGATAATAAAATGGAACGAAAAAGATGTACATCTCAGAAACGGTGATGTTGATTGCCTTTGGGGTAGTTTTTCGATGGACGGCAGAGAGGACGATTATCAATGGGCGGGACCGTATATGACAAGCAAGCAATGTGTTTTGGTTCGCGCCGACAGCGATATATACACTCTGAACGATTTAAACGGAAAAAAGGTTGCGGTTCAGGTAACATCAAAACCTGAGAAAATATTTTTGGATTATGCAAATCCCAATGTTCCCAAGGTTGGAAACGTATACAGTTTTGTCGAGACGGAGGAAGAGTTTGCCGCGCTGAGAAAGGGTTATGTTGATGCTTGTGCCGGTCATAAATTCAGACTCGAAAACTATATCAAGACTGCGCAGCTAAAATGCAGGATATTGGACGAAGTGCTTATGACATCCAATCTCGGGGTCGCTTTTTCAAAAGACTTTGATTCAAACGTTGTACAAAAGCTGAATGCGGCATTAAATGATATGAAAAATGAAGGAACAATAGATGAAATTGTGAGAAAATACGAATAAACCGATTGAATACGCGGCGCATATTCGGATGATGAAAGGAGGCGGATTTGATTGAAGCGAATGACAAGGTTTTTAAAAACCGAGGCAAGCAAGTTTTGGATTTCGGTATGTGCGCTCGGCGTTTTGTTTGTGATGATTGCTTATATAGCCTACGGCAGCGCGGATATTGAATCTGCTGATTCCGGTATCAGAAATACAATGAAGTACCTCAAAAATCAATGTATCAGCTATGATGATATTCTGTCCGCCGATAAGGTGAAAAGCCTTATACGTCTGTCGGAACAAGCAACCGAGGTTGTGCGCGACATAAAAAATGACAACACTCGGGTTGAGTATGAATATTTAAAGGATTATGCGTCCGAACAGAGGCTTGCGGGAATAATAATTACGGATGAAAACATCAATCCCGTTTATGAGTATTCGGACAACAGAATTTCGTTCGGAGATTTAAAAGACCTGCTCGTTTCAAAGTCTGTTCGGGATTCGATTGATTATCCGACCAAGATTTTTATGGAGAGAATAAATATATCGGGACAGCATTTTGATTTCGCCGTATTGGCGCGAAAGGATACCAAAGGTCTTGTGTGCTGTTATCGGTATCAGGATAACGAGATAAATTTTATAAACCAATCATCTCTCGAAAATCTGCTTTCGGGATATTCTTTGGGTATGAAAGGAGTAATGGCGATAGCTAAAGACGGCGTTATTCGCGGAACGAATATTGATTCTTTGAAATACAAAAATGTTTCGGATAACGAAATATTAAGTCAGTTGGATAATGCAAATGCTTTCGAGGGTGTCAGGAAAATAGATGTAGACGATGGCTACTTCGGAAACGTAACTATGTACAGGGATTACAAACTTTATGTGTATTATCCCAAAAGTGAAGTCTTTTCGCGAAGGAATCGATTCACGCTTTATATTTTGTTTGGATATGTCTTGATTGTTATGGGATATTATATGTTAAAAACAAAAAGTGAAAAGAAAAGCATCCTTGCGGCAAATGCGGCAAGGACGGACTTTCTGCGCCGCGTGAGCCACGATGTCAGAACGCCGATAAATATAATTTTCGGAATGCTGAGAATCGGAAACAAGTATCCGAATGATTTGGAAAAACAAAGGTATTGCCGCGAAAAAGCCGGCGAAGCATCCGCACTTTTGCTGGATATTATGAATGGAATCCTGACGGAAAACAAACTTGATTCGAATACTTTTGAGATTGAAAAAGCGCCGTTTGATATAGAAAAGGCGATAAACGAGGTTTGTTCGATTATTGGAATTCAAGCGAGCGAAAAGAATATTAAATTTTCTGTTGAAAAAGGCGAACTTAAACATAATTACATAATGGGAAGCAGCGTCTTTTTAAGACAGATATTTTTAAATATTCTCGGCAACGCGGTTAAATACACACCGAACAACGGTGAAATAAACGTATCTTTCAGAGAGTTTGAAAGTGATGAGCCAAACAAGGGAATATTTGAGTTTTCATGCAGCGATAACGGTATCGGAATGAGTGATGAGTTCCAAAAACATATGTTTGAGGCATTCGCCCAAGAGGCGAGAGAAACAAGTGAGGGCGGAGTGGGACTCGGACTTTCGATTGTCAAAAAGCTTGCCGATAAAATGGGTGGCTCGGTTGAGGTAAAAAGTACACTGAACCGCGGAAGTGTTTTCACTGTAAGGATTCCGACCGAGTTTTGTGATGAAACGATTGCGAAAAATATTCAAAATATTGAGTGCGCGGACGGCAATGACAACGCCGAATATTCGGCGGATAAAAAAATTAATGTTTTGGTTGCTGAGGATAATGCGCTTAATATGGAGATTGCCGAATTTATGCTGTCGGAAAGGGGCGCGGACGTAACCAAAGCGACAAACGGGAAAGAAGCTGTTGAGATATGGAAAAATTCAAAAGAGGGAACGTTTGAGTTAATCCTGCTTGATTTGAGGATGCCCGTTATGACGGGAACAGAGGCCGCAAAAGAAATCCGAAACAGCGGACGTTCGGACGCAAAGGCGGTGCTTATTGCCGCGATGACGGCGAACAGCCTCAATGAGGATATAACCGAGTGCGAAAATGTCGGAATGAACGGTCTTTTGGCAAAACCGCTGAATGTGGATTGTTTGACCGAGCTAATAAATAACCTGAAAAAAACAAAATTTTATACCAAATAATTTTATATAATATAGGAGAACGTAAATGACATTTAAAGAATACTGTGAAAAAGTCGGCGGAAATTATGATGACATAGTTAAAAGATTTGAAAAAGAAAGCACGGCAAAGCGCTTTGTTGCCAAATTTTTAAGTGATACAACATTTGATGACTTGGACTTAGGCATAAAAAACAGGTCAGCAGAAGACGCGTTTTTTGCCGCACATACGCTTAAAGGAATATGCATAAATCTCGGTTTCGATGACCTTTATCGGATTTGTTCCGAAATCACCGAATCGTTGAGAGAAAAGCAAAATGCCGATTGTGATTTTGATGAATGTACACGACTTTTGATACAGGCAAAAGAGAAATACGATATTGTGATTGATTCGATAAAACGACTTGACGATTAGATTATTGACGAAACGAACGGACGAAGAGACAGATAACCAAAAGATATAAAATATATGTTCGTTCAAATTAAATTTGCCAATTCCTAATTTTTGTTTATACTTTCTTTCATGCATATCCCCGATGCAATTTTGCATCGGGGATATGTGTTTTTCGGATATTTTTATTGTTTTATAACGGATTGCTTTTGAATCACCGCTTTGTTGACTACCATTGCGGCAATAAGCAGAACGAGGGATATTGCGGACAAAACCTGCTGACCGAAAACGTGAAATCCCAAAAAAGTATTGCCGCCTGCTTGTATCATACTTAATATCTTTCCGCCGACCAGTGACGCACCGAACCCGAGCAGGCCGCCGACACAGTTTTTGACCGACATTGCCGGGACGATATAATCGCCGTCAACATAGCTGTATATAATGTTAAACGAGTTTTGGTTTGTTCCCGCCAAACATACGGCGTACAAAATCGTAAATATAACAACACACCATACTCTGTCGGTTGCTGCGAAAATGTTTACGCCAAAGCCGACGGCGGCAATCAAAAGTGCAAGGTTAAATCCTTTGGCAAAAGATGTTTTGTCGGAATACCGACCGAACGGCTTTGAAACAAAAAGCCGAATCAGGTTTCCTATCATATTTATGACCTGTACTATGCCCACGCTCAGCAAAAGGTCGTTTGTTTTAAATGTACCCATAAAGCCTATTGTCATATACCGTCCCATATCCCAAAGCGAAGTCATAATCATTACGTTGATAAAGTTTTTGTTTCCCGTTGTATGCTTTAAAACATCTTTGAGACTGTGCTTTTCTTCGTGTGCGGCATCATCGTTCTTGATTTTTAATATGCTCACAAAGTTACAAAAGTTAAGCGCAAGCATTACCGTGGCGATAAACAAAAATCCGCCCTCTAAGTTCCCGATTGCCTCAAATTTATCGATGATAAATCCGACCGCAAGGGTGAATATGATTCCCGAAAACAGCGAAATCATTTCTTTGACCGCCGAATATTCGCCGCGGTTTGACGGTTCGACATATGAGTTCGCCCATTTAAAGAAAATCGAATAAATGAGGTATTTCGCAAAGTATGCAACAAGCACAGAAACGATAACGAGAACTGTTTTGAATGTTGTTGAAAGCGGCATAAACGGAATTATATATATGCTCATAAAAAATATCTGGCTCAATGTGTCGAATATCAAAACCGTTTTCTTTGTGTTTTTCATATGCTTTACAAGCGGTATGGCTAAAATCTGAAACATAAAGGCAAGCGATATAAACGATGATATTATTCCTGTCAGGGAATCGCTTATGCCGATGTATGTAAGCAGCTTTGCCAAAAACGCGTCCGCCACGAGGATTGACACAAAATATTCTATGGTACACTGTGCCATATACGCCTTGCGCGAGCGTTTATAAGCTTTTGAGTCGAATATTTTTGTGTTGTCGGGCGCGGATTCCGCACCGCTTAAATTTATGTTTTTTTGCATTGGCTTCACCGTTCTTTTCGAATAGATTTTGCCGTCCGTTTGACAGCTTTTTAATTATATTCCGAAGTATGTGCGATGTCAATAGTTTCATTTACGAAAAAGTTTCGGAAATTATTTCGAGTTAAAAATGTAGTACCGCCTGTTCGGCAAGGAACATATTATTTTGATGGATAAGAGAAAAATGTTTGATTGTTTTGATTATGACGGCGTTTCAAAGAGCGAAGCGTTGAAACGTTGGATAGTTAAAGAAATAATTGAACAAAATGACGGGTGCAGAGTTCGGCATATAATATATCCGCAGGTTACGGATATGTTTGGGCTTGATATAATTGAAACGAGTGACAGGTGTATACTTGAAACGGACGGAAAATTCTGTGGATTGTATGTGCTGTCGGGTGGAAATATAAGGAACAGCAAAATGAGGAAATGTTAATTTTTTACCCTAATAAGATAATTATAAACATATACATAGGGCATTTTTTTAGTTAAAATATAATATATAGATAAAATATAATTTCCGATTGAAAAATTTGCAAAGAAATTATACCCTTAAATGTAAATTAATTACTAAAATGGGAAGGTGGAAAAATGACGAGAAACAAAGAGTATGAAAATCTGATTGAGAAATATGTAAAAGAAAATGCGGAAAAAATCTTGCGCGAGCCGAGCGGATATTTAAAATACCGCTATCTCGTTCCGGGAAGCGTATACAGCCAAAGCCTTTGGGATTGGGACAGCTGGCTCACGGATATGGCTGTTGCCGGTGTGGTGAGTGCCGATAATTTAATCGATTATGAAAAAGGGTGTATACTTAACTTTTTGGAATATATGGACGAATTGGGAAGAATCCCCGTTTTTATCAGTCCGACCGTTATGCAACCCGAATTTGATGAAAAGAATGAGAAAAATATTCATAAACCGTGTCTTGTACAGCACGCGCTTTTTATAAGCGAGAGGGCAGAGAGCTTTGAATGGCTTAGAAATATTTTTGGTAAAATAAAGAGGTTTATAGGTTTTTATATGAAATACTGCCGCCACGAAAACGGATTGTATTTTTGGCTCGATGACAGCGCAACGGGGGTAGATAACGACCCGTGTGTGTTTTACAGACCGAATAAAAGCTCGGCAAACATATACTTAAATTCGCTTATGTATCGCGAATTGCTCGCGATGAGTGAAATATCGGCCAAGCTTGGGTTTGAAGATTTAAGGAACAAATACAAAGAAGATGCGGATAACCTAAAGTCGGCGATGCAAACGCTTTTGTGGGATGAAAGAAACGGGTTTTATTACAGCGCGGATTTAAATCTGCGTCCGATTGACCCGAATGCGGGGCTGCACCGCGGATACCCGAGACATTGGTCAAGCGTTATTCAAAAGACGGATGTATGGACGGGATTTATGGCGATGTGGTCGGAGGTTGCGACCGCCGAGCAAGCCGAAAGAATGGTGAAAGAAAATTATCTCGATAAAAGGACGTTTAATTCACCCTATGGAATACGAACCTTGTCCAAGCTCGAACAGATGTATCTTATCGTCAAGTCGGGAAATCCGTCGTGCTGGCTCGGCCCGATATGGGGTATATCAAATTATATGACGTTTGAGGGACTTTTGAATTACGGTTATATTGATGAGGCGCGCGAGCTTGCGATAAAGACGGTTAATCTTTTCGGGCGTGATGTAAAAGAAAACGGTGAGTTTCACGAATACTATGATCCCGAAACGGGCGAGGGAGTGAACAACCCCGGATTCCAAAGCTGGAATCTGCTTGTGTTAAATGTGGTTGAGTGGCTCAGAAAAAACGGATAAAAATATATAATTTAAATAATATTAAATCAAAATTTAAAGGAGGAATTTGACTTATGAAATCATCGACAATCAAGAAAGTATTTATGTGTGTTATTTGTGCGGTTATGGTGACGGTATCGGCTTTGCCGATTGTCGGCGCACAGGATGCGGAAAGCTCGGAAACGGGGATAACCAAAATTTTTTACAGAGATTATGAAGATTATACGGGCGGAATCGGATATATGAGCATTGAATCCGATAACGGAAAGTACGGAACGGCAACAATGTCAAAGGCACTGAGCGGTTCATTTAACAATGCGGCGGCGAGTGTACAGGGAATAAACGGAAAAGGCGTATGCTTTACAAAGTGTACAACCGCAACGCAAAGTTCGGCGGTAAATCTTAACTTTAATACCGAAATTACATCGGGACAGCTCTATACCGCTTTTGATATGACGGTCAATCCGAATGCGACAAAGAATTTTATTATTAAGACATTAAATACGTCAGATGTACAAAGCGGATTTTTCGGAGTATCGGGTGAAGCAACCGAGAGTTACGAGAAATTTCAGGTTTTCAGAGCCGCAGATTCAAGTTCATGGAACGGAAACAAAATAGATAATGTCGTGCTGGAATCGGGAAAGACATATAAAATAGAAATCACGGCGGATGTATCGTCGGAGGGGACAATCTATAATTATTATATAGACGGTGTACTCGTCGGCGGTCCGTATGTTCAAAGCGTGACATCGGTCAAAGGCTTTACTATGGAAATATCGAATCTGCTCGATTATTTTGATACATTCACGATAATGCATTATCCGAACGGAGCGGCGGCAGATTCAAAACTTTCGGCATCGGCACAAGCTGTTGAGGGTTCAAAAACAGTAAAGCTCAAAATAAACGATTCATATCTCGGTTCGGGCGCGTGTATAAATAACATTGATGCGTCAAAGATAGTGATAAAAGATTCAAATGACAATAAGGTTGATGTGTACGGAATCACTCCGTCAGGCGCAACGGGCGAATTTGATATTACGCTTAAAAATCAGATTGCGAGCGGCGAATATACTTTAACATTGCCGTCGGATTTAAGCGATTCAATCGGCAGGACATTGACTCAGCCGAATGTTGCTTTAAATGTTGAAACGGTGCGGATTTTTTACAGAGATTATGAAGATTATACGGGCGGTGCGGACATTGTAAATGCGACAGGAAAGTACGGAACTCTTGCCGGAACGGTCACGGGGACATGGACGAGCAACATTAAGCCGGTGACAGGCAAAAACGGAGGCGGTGTATGCTTTAATGATGCAAGCATTACTAAGGCATCCGGTGCATGGAAATTCAGATTCGACAAGGAATATACAGACGGTATGCTTTATGTTGCGTTTGATATTAAGGCAACAAGAACGCCTAAAAATAACACGTTGGCGGCAAAAGAAACGTTCATTAAACTTGCGGACAACACGATGAACGATACAGACTGGACAACGGGATTACACGGATTTGTTGGGATAGGCGATAAAAAGACCTCGAATGTATCGGATAATACAAATCATTTGTACGGAGCGGCGAAAAACTCGGGTTGGAACGCAAACGATACCGGATATGCTTTGAACGAAGAAACGCATAAGATAGAAGTATTGTTTGATATAAAAAATGCCGTATATAAATATTATGTTGACGGACAGTTTGTAAAGGAATTTACTACGGCATATTTCGGCGTTTCGGGTTGTGTAATCCAGATGTCAAACATTATCGATTATTTTGATACATTCACGATAATGCATTATCCGAATGGTGTTGTGAATGATTCAAATATCATTGCCGTATCCGCAATTGACAATGCGGATGATAAAAAAATCAAGGTGGATTTCCGTGATTCGGCAATGGGGTTCGGAACAGTAATGCCGAATTTTGATAAAGATAAAGTGACGGTAAAAGCCAAGAACGGTTCGCCGATAAATGTTTCGGGCGTGACCTCGGGTGAAAAGACGGGCGAATATATTATTGAATTGGAAACGACACCGTCAAACGGAGAATATCTGATTGAATTTGCAAACGACCTGACCGATACGGTCGGAAGAACGCTTGTAAATCTGACGGACAGCTCATTTTTGACAGCAACGGTTGTTAAGGACGGCAATACGGCGGCTGTTAAGTATAATTCGGCTAAAGAATATACAGGTTTGGTTTTGTGGGCGGCATATTCCGACGGAATTCTTGTTGCAACGAATGTTCAGCCGATAAACACTGCGGAAGGAAACAATTTGTCTGTGTCTGTTCCGAATGAATATACAAATGTAACATATAAAATTTATATATGGAATGACTGTATGCAGCCGGTCGGAAGTTATAACAACTGAAACGATACGGGCGGAATATGAGGTGACTAACTATTAAAAGTCAAGAGTTTTTTGAAAATTTTTTTAAAAAATTT
>URAN01000083.1 GCA_900545865.1 uncultured Eubacteriales bacterium | reverse complement strand
TTTTATATATGAAAATCAAAAAGATAATATGCGCGGCTGCCGCTGCGGCGGTTGCAATGTCATCGGCGGCGTTTGCAATGCCGACCGCGCAATTTGACAACGGTATGCGAAGGGGTATAAATTATTATGACCGCGGTCTTTATTATGAGGCACGCGATGAATTTCAATGGTTTGCTGATTATAATTGGGGTGCGCTGAATGTAAGCCAAAGGTCATACCTTCTTGGGTATCTTGATGATGCAAAAGCTAAAGCTAAGGAAATTGAAAAAGAAAACAGCCGATTGACACAACAACAATTTGATAACGGTATGAAAAAAGGCATAAATTATTTTAACAAAGGTATGTATTATGAGGCGCGCGATGAATTTCAATGGTTTTGCGATGCGAATTGGGGAAAGATGAACAGCGGTCAAAGACAATATGCTCTTGATTATCTTGACGGTACGAAAGCGAAGATAAACTCGCTCATAAACAAAGTTGTCGGAAGGTATACGCACACAACCGAACCTAATTTGCATATTCTTGACATAACTTATTATGATGGTAAAACCATAAGTTTTAGCATAGGTTCGGTCAATTCACGAGGTACGAGAATGGCGTCTTATTCGTCAACAGAACCTATAAATAACGGAGTATGTTATTTTTACTATATGGACAGCCGATGTAGTGAGGGTAAGGGAACGCTGGAAATCAAAGGAAACACAATTGTTCTTTCGCTGGATACATATTATCATTATGATGGTTATAGCATTGAATATGCAAGCGGAACATATGTGCGTTCGGGTGATTTATAATACGGATAATTGCAATAAGAAAAGAATATTTTTACGGCGCGGTCGGGGTGAATCCGACCGCGCCGTGTTAAAATTCTCGCATAAATGTTGAATATAAGATATTTACAAGGCGTATTTCATATGTTATTATGAAGATAAATTACAATGATGAAAAAAGGAGACTAAAATGATTACATTTGATGAAAACAAAAAATTATTTCACCTTCAAACCCCGAATACGTCTTATGTGATAGGACTTTTGGACGATTATGTTGTCAGACATTTATACTATGGCAAAAGGCTGGAACGTCTTGACGGAATGGATTGTACAGACCGTTACGGAGCGGCATTTTGTGTGGTTGACAAGTATTTTGCCGACATTAATTTTGACGGTTCGACCGAATTGGTTCCCCAGGACTATTCATTTTTCGGAAGCTGTGACTTGCGCAAGCCGGCATTTCATGCACAATACGAGGACGGAAGCCGTATAACAAAAATGACATATGTTTCGCATAAAATATTCGGCGGCAAGCCAAAGCTCAGCGGTCTGCCGGCAACATATACCGAAGATGATTCCGAGGCGGACACGCTCGAGATAACGATGCGCGATTCGCTTACGGGGCTGATTTTGGTATACAGATACTCTGTGTATAATACCTGTGACGCAATAACGAGGAGTATAACCGTTAAAAACGGCGGCAGCGGTGTTGTGAATCTGAAATCGGTGTTGAGTTTCAGTATTGATTTTGAACGTGCCGACTTTGATTTTGTAAACCTGTCGGGCGCGTGGGCGAGAGAGCGCCATATTGAACGCCGTGCGCTCGGTTCGGGATGCACCAAGGTAGAGAGCCGCCGCGGCTCGAGTTCGCACCACCAAAGTCCGTTTTTTGCGCTTTGCGACAAGAATGCCGATGAAGAACACGGCGATGTTTACGGATTCAGCCTTGTATACAGCGGAAATTTTGAGGCAGGCGCAGAGGTTGATACATACGGACAAACCAGAGCGTTTATGGGTATAAATTCGTTTGATTTTAATTGGCGGCTCGAACCTGATGAAGAATTCAACGCCCCCGAGGCGGTAATGGTTTATTCGGCTGACGGATTCGGAAATATGTCGAGGAATTTCCACAAGCTCTATAAAAACCGTCTTGCGAGAGGAAAGTTTAAAGACGCACCGCGCCCCGTTTTGATTAATAACTGGGAGGCAACATATTTTGATTTTAACGAAGATAAGATAGTAAGCATAGCCGAAACCGCCCAAAAGGCAGGGATAGAAATGCTCGTCCTCGATGATGGCTGGTTCGGAAAGCGAAACGATGATACGACTTCGCTCGGTGACTGGTTTGTCGATAAGAATAAGCTTCCCAACGGAATCGAGGGTCTGGCAAAGCGCGTGACCGATATAGGTATGAAGTTCGGTTTGTGGTTTGAACCCGAAATGGTTTCGCCCGACAGCGACCTGTACAGAGCGCACCCCGATTGGTGTCTGCACGTTAAAAACAGAGAGAGCAGCCTCGGTCGTCATCAGCTTATACTTGACCTGTCGAGAGCCGATGTTTGCGACTATATCGTGGAGTTTATGACAAGAATACTAAAGTCTGCGCCGATTTCGTATGTAAAGTGGGATATGAACAGAAATATGTCCTGTGTAGGCTCGGCAGAGCTTGACGCCGCGCGCCAGCCCGAAGTATATCACCGTTATATGCTCGGTCTGTATGACGTGTTGGAGAGAATAATGTCGGCGTTCCCCGATGTATTGTTTGAGGGGTGCAGCGGCGGCGGCGGTCGTTTTGACGCAGGAATGATGCACTATTTCAATCAGTATTGGACAAGTGATGATTCCGACGCAAAAGAGCGTATGTATATTCAATACGGAACAAGTATGGTTATGCCGTCCGCATTTATGGCGGCGCACGTATCGGCTGTGCCGAATCATCAGGTAAACCGTACAACTCCGCTTAAAACACGCGGATATGTTGCAATGGGCGGACAGCTCGGCTATGAGCTTGACGTTACAAAGATGACCGATGATGAGCTGAAAGAGGTTAAGCAACAAATAGAAGAATATAAGTCGATTGAGGATATTGTACATAACGGTGAATTGTATCGAACGGTTTCGCCTTTTGAAAACGATAGCTGTTCATGGGTTTATGCAAAAGAGGATAAGTCCAAAGCGGTATTGTTCTATTTTAGTATTGCGTATGACCTCAGTCCCGGAAATTTGCCAAGACGTGCAAAATTCAGAGGTCTTGATCCAAAAGCAAGCTATAAGCTGCGCGGCGATGACAAGATATATTCGGGTGATGTTCTTATGAACTATGGTGTAAAATATGTTCATAACAGAGATTATGACGGAACCATGTTTGTTGCCGAAAGAGTATAATTAAAGATGAAAAAGCGTCGACTTTATTGCGGTCGGCGCTTTTTGGATGCATACTTTTAAATAAACTTTTTTCTCCATATGGACGGAACGAAAAGCAGCAGAATCGGGAAGATTTCAAGTCGTCCGAGCAGCATATCGAGCGACAGAAATATTTTTGAGAATCCGGTAAGGCTGCTGAAATTCCCTGTGGGGCCGAGCTTTCCGAATCCCGGTCCGACATTGTTAAAACAGGTGGCAACAGCCGATACAATTTCCTCAAAACTCAGATTGTCAAGACCGATGATGAGCATTGAAAGCCCGAAAAGGCAAACGTACATAATAACATAGCCGCTGACGGTTCGAACAGTGTCATCATCGACAATCTTTCCGTCAATCTTTATATTTGTTACCGATTTCGGTCTGATTAATCCGCGCAGAGTGCGGACGCTTGTTTTTGCCATAATCATAACCCTTGATATTTTCATACCGCCGCCCGTTGAACCTGCACAAGCGCCGACAACCATAAGCGTTATGATAAGGATTTTGGCAAAACCGCTCCAAAAGTTAAAGTCAACCGTACAAAAACCCGTTGTGCTTATTATCGATACTACGTTGAATGCCGAAATGCGTATTTCATCGGCGAGCGAGCCGTACATTCCCCTTATCGACAGAGTGAAAAGCAGGGTCGAACCAAGCACGATAAGCGTAAACACCTTCCATTCGGAATCTTTTGCAACAGCAGAGAATCGGCGCATTATCATATAAAAATACAGGTTAAAATTAAGCGAGAATAAGAACATAAACGCGATTATTACCCATTCGACGTATGCGCTGTTGTATGCCGCAATGCTTGCGTTGCGACAGCTGAAACCGCCCGTGCCGGCGGTTGACATCGTATGAATTATGCTGTCGTATATCGGCATTCCGCCGAGAACAAGCATAACAAATTCTATCACACAAAGTCCGAAATATATGCTGTACAGTATTTTTGCGTTTTGCATTCCGCGCGGAACAAGCTTTGAAACGGCAGGCCCCGGAACCTCGGCACGCATAAGATGAATTGCGTTGTTGTTTGAAACGTTAACGAATGCCATTGCAAAGACAAGCACACCCATACCGCCGACCCAGTGTGTGAAAGCACGCCAGAACAGCATACCTTTTGACACCGATTCAATGTCGGTGAGTATCGTTGCACCCGTTGTTGTGAATCCCGAAACCGTCTCAAAAAACGAGTCGATATAGTTGGGAATTTCGCCGCTCAAAAAGAATGGCAATGCGCCGACAAGCGACCATATAACCCAAATCAGACCTATTGTTATAAAACCCTCTTTTGCGTAAAATTCACGGTTGCTCGGCGTTTGCAGATGCAAAAGTGCGCCGCACGCCGCCGAGATTAACGCCGATATGATAAAGCTGTTTGCGTTTTTATATTCGCCGTATATTAATGACACGATGGTCGGCAGCAAAAATAGGATTGCCTCAATTATCATAAAACGTCCGATTATACCGAAAATAAGTCTTTTTTTCATAATTTTATGCCTGTGTTATCGCCTTTCTTATATAAATATCTCTTTCAGGTCATGCAGAGTCCGTCCGCTTGTGACAACAACAACGTTGTCGCCCTTTTTAAGGCAATCGTTACCGTTTGGAATAATCGATTTTCTGTTGCGGACAATGCTTGCGATTATCACGTCCGAATGCGTGCGCATTTCGCGCAAAGGCTTGTCGGTATAGCTTGTGTTTTCGTGGATAATGAATTGCAAAGCCTCTGCCTTGTTGTCCAAAACCTTGTATATGGTTTCGACATTGCTGCTGTTTTCCGAATTTTTCATCGCGCGGACGTATCCGACAATATTATTCGCGCCGAGCTGTTTGGGCGATATAATGCTGTCAATCCCGATGTGGTCGGACAGAGTGATATACGAACCCCTGTTGACCTTTGCGATAACCTTTGAAACATTTTTCGTCTGGGCATAGAGCGCCATAATCATATTTTCCTCATCAATACCCGTCAGTGCCGCAAATGCGTCAACCGATTCAACGCCCTCTTCTTTAAGCGTGATATGGTCCGTTCCGTCGGCGTATATGATGCTTACATCGGATAAAAGCTCGGATAATTCGCGACAGCGTTTATAATCGTTCTCGATTATTTTTATCTCCATACCGAGTTCAACGAGCTGTTTCGCGAGGTATACGGCAATTTTTCCGCCGCCGACCAGCATAACGGTTTTGATTTTTTCTCGGGTTGAGCCGATTTTTTTAAAGAACGTTTCGGCGGATTTGTGGTCACACGCAATACTTATGCGGTCGCCGGGGTTTAATATAAACGAGCCGTCCGGAATAATAACCTCGCCGTTACGTTCAACGGTACAAACGAGGATTTTTATTTTGTATTCTTTGTATATGTCCGAAAGAGGAATACCCACGGTGGGGTTGTTGTCGCCTATCTTGAACTCGATAAGCTCAACTCTGCCGTTTGCAAAGACCTCGACCTGTGCCGCGTCGGGCAAAAGCAGGATACGCATTATTTCGCTTGCGGCGGCGTATTCGGGGTTTACAATCATATTAAGACCCAGCTCTTCGCGCATAAAGCCGAGCTGGTAATAATATTCGGGATTTCGGATTCTTGCGATACACCTCTTTGCCCCAAGTTTTTTTGCGAGGGTACAGCATAAAATATTGATTTCGTCCTCCGATGTGGTTGCGATGACAACATCGGCTTTTTCAACGCCTGCCTCTAACTGAATGTCATAAACCGCGCCGTTGCCTTGAATACAAAGAATGTCGTGGCTGTTTATAAGTGAGTTCAGTCGATTCGAATCGGTATCAACGACCGTTATGTCGTGCGTTTCGGATAAAAGGCGGTCGGTGATTTGCTTTCCGACTTTGCCGGCACCGATTAATACAATTTGCATTTTATTTTCTCCCTGTTATGAAAGTTTTTATTGATACACAGTTTAAAATTAACCGTGCAATGCTAATATAGCACAATCGGAGCATTTTTTCAAGTGTTTTTGCAAAATTATTTGCTTTTTTTGAAAAAGTAACCGCAAATTCAAATTTTATCATTGGTTACAGTGTGTTTTCTGTTGTAAAGAATATCGAGTGTTTAAGCACGAAACCCGTCTTAAACATTCTGCACTTTTTTAAACTGAGAAATTTTTTCGGAAAAAATTCAGATTTTTTGAAAAAAGGGGTTGACAAACCTCGTATAATATAGTATAATAGCTCTTGTGTTCAAAATTTGCACCTTTAGCTCAGCTGGCTAGAGCACCTGACTCTTAATCAGGGTGTCCAGGGTTCGAATCCCTGAAGGTGTACCACAGAACCCCCGTAGTCATAGCGATTACGGGGGTTTGTTATATATGAAAAAACACAGAAAATGCGATTTGACATCAATATTGACATCAACGGGAATAAGACTAATGGACATATGTGTTTTAAGATTGCTAAACTGGTTAGATTTTTCTGATGTTCAAACTATTATATCATATAAAGATATAAAAAACTATACTGAAGTGAGATGAATATTGAAAGGAATGTTTAAATGTTTGGTACAATTATAATGGATTCATATATTGCAGACGAAGCGGAGATTATGGCAAATAATATTGATGAAATTTGTTCACCGATGGATAGTTTGGGATGGGCATCGGCAGGGATTTATTCTTTTTGGAACTATTATACAAAAGAGGTTTTATATATTGGATTAGCTTCAGATTTGAGTGTTCGTTTTAAACAACACAATGGACTTCAGTCAACGACAGAAATAGGGTGTAAACTTAAACAGATTCAGGAGTACTTTTCTTCTCATGAACGTTTAGGATATTCAATTCTAGTTCAGTCACCTTTATCGCAACCTGTTGTTCACAGAAACGAGGTCCTTTACAGAAAATTTTTTGACATAACTAAAGATATGCCAATTCCGAATTATGCAGGAGAAGAAGGTCTAGAATTTATTAGGCAAGCCGAAGGTCAGTTGATAGAATCATATAGGCAAGTAACAGGAGGGTTTCCGCCATGGAATAAAATAGGTGGAGATAAATTTTCTCGAAAATATGCTTCTGAAAACAACTACTTATATGTAGTTAAAGCGTTTTCGGAAGGGTCTGTAAAAAATTATTTAGTTTCAAGATCGACGATAAGAGAATTAGCAGAAAGTGCGACTTTTGAATGGTTTGAAACTCAGCTTCACGGATTAAGAATGATGATGTTAACTATGGAAATGACATTTGAAGAGTCGGTAAATATGCAGTTGAAACTTAATCCGTATTTTGCTGATCAGTGGAAGCGTATTATTGACAGTAACTATCTGGAAAAAGAGCTTGTCATTTAGAACAAGACAAAGTATGGTATGATATTTTTATAAACCGGCAAGTACCATTGTATCATAATACTTGCGGTTTATAGAGAAATATGGTATAATATATGAAATTAATATTATATAGGGGGTTATAAATTGAACAGAAACACATTGAAATTTGAGTTGGCGGATTCATTTTTTAAGACTCAGCATAGTATGGAAGATATTACTGCATCAATGAAAGTGTGGAACAACATAAATAAGGATTCTTCGTATATGCAAAACATATGGAACGTAAGTAAGGGCTTTTCGTATATGCAAAACATTAGTGCAATTACCACTTCTGCTGTCGCAGCAATGCAGTCTCCTTTAAAAATGACAATGCCAATTGATACTACACAAAATTTGCTTAAAAGCGTAGCAGGAATCCAAACAATACTTGCTAATGTCCGGCTGCCTAAAACGGTTGATTTGATTTCGACTATTCAAAAATTTTACCGGCAATAGATAACACATGGAGAATGCCGACAATTGATTGGGAATGGGTAACTCAAAATATTGATTCAGTTAAAGATTTTGATAAATCCAATTTGGATGAAATCATTACAGAGGATGTTTATGCGGAACTTGAGGAAAGTGTACAAGATGCAATAATTTCAGGGGATTCTCAAAAAAATATAGAAGCCCGATATGGTGAATGGAAAGCAAAGCATCCTTTATTGGCAGACATATATTTATTATTAATTCCTATAATCTTAACAGTATTATTTGATTTAATAGGTGATTTTGTAAATGGTGTATTTTCAAAACCGTCGAAAGTATATGAAGAGCCTAAAGCGACATCAAATATTGTAGTAAATGTTAGTGGCGAACAAAATGTTACAATTGTTAACGAAGTGCCATACTATTATGAAATTTTATGCACTGACCCTGAGACAGGGGAAGAGAAAACAGGGTATGTATATAAGAACAATATAGAAATTGTAAACGATGAAGAAAAATAAATATATATTTGTCGTTAGGCTGGACATCACATAAATCACCTATGATACAAAACATTAGTCATAGAAGAACTGACTCCCCCAACCGCAAACGGACGGTTAGGGGAGAAATTAAATCCCTACTCATCATCGGCATTACAGATTTGCAGAATCAGGCTCATAATCACAAGAGCCGCCTTTAAAAAGTTCATATGTCAGTCACCTCACTCCCAACAATATAAATATTCCTCGATTTCATAGGGTGAAATGCCGCTTTCGAGCATAGTGTCAATATCCTCGGGCGAGTAACCCTGATACGCCGCAATGCACTTTAAATCCTCGATATACACATCCGAATAATCCTTATCGGATTTTGTGCTGTAAGTATCATAGCCGTAATTCCACCACTTACAATACTTGTTGCCCGAATAGTCGATAAAGTTGAATTTATCATAATCAAGTTTTCCTTGCGGAGAAATGCGAAGTATGTCACCATCCGAAATTTTAACTTGTTCATAATTGTTTTCTTTGATGTCGAGAAATAAATCGGTTTCAATTAAGGCTTTCCAAAGAATTTCCTCAGTGCTGGCATATATGTAAATTTTCTCTTTCGGAAAGTGTAAGATGTTTAGCGGACTGTCGCCCTTGATAAGATACAGATTGTTACCGTTGTCAAGGACGGAAAAACTAAAACTGCCCTCAACATTTTCAACCATAAATTTTAGATTATCAAAATTTAATTTGTTTTTGTGCTCCAACAGTTGAACTGCAACATAGCTGTCGGTTTCGATTTTGGTTTTGGGAAGCTTATACTCTTGCTTTAAATCCTTGTCATTGATTAAAACGCCGTTATGTGCAAGCGCAAATTTAGTATTGCCGCAACTCCCATAGAAAGGATGATTGTTGTAGTTGTATTTCTTGTCACCCTGCGTGCTGTGGCGTGTGTGACCTATCAGAGCGGTAATATTATTGCTGTGTTTGAATGTCATATCATACGCAGATTTTGAGTTTTTGTCAATGCACAGTTTTCCTTTTAGGTTGTATGCAATTCC
>URAN01000082.1 GCA_900545865.1 uncultured Eubacteriales bacterium | reverse complement strand
AATGCTTTATGTATGCGGTCATATCCGTAATTCGCATTATCGGGATGTTCGGATATGATTTCATTTATTTTGACCAGAAGAAGATGACGTTTGGAAGGCTTGTCCTTGTTTTTCAGCCACCTGTAATATCCGGATTCGCTGATTTTTAAGACTTCGCACATTAATTTTACTGCGTATCTATGTTTGTATTTCAAAATAAATATATGCCTTTCAGCTGTTTTTACCTCTTCCGGTCTTTTGCGAAAAAACCGAGAGCATCCTTTAATATTTCATTTGCCAGGCGAAGCTCTGCGTTTTCACGTTCAAGCTCGCATATTTTTGCATTAGCTTCGTTTTCTGTCAGAACCACAGTATGCTTTTTTGCATACTTACGAGCTTTTCTCCAATCCGCAAGAGTGTAGTATTGCAATCCTAATTGCAGTGCTGCCTTCTTGACTCCTATTTCATCGGACAGTTTTAACGCTTCCTCTTTAAATTTCTTGCTGTACTTTGACATTTTCTTTCCCTCTTTCTGATTTATTATATCAGATTTTTGGGTGTTTGTCGACTCTATTTATATTATACCACTCCAGAGGCGTTTATGATAAAGGCTATGATAAAGGCGTACTTTTTGGCATAGATGAAGGTATGGCTCTCGGTATGGATAAGTCAACACTTAATTCCATAAACAAAATGATGATAACATTTCACATAACCATAGATCAAGCTATGGATATATTAGAAGTTCCGGATAAAAAGCGCGAATATTATAAAAGTCAAATTTCTGAATAAATTCAGTCATACAATATTTTTCCCAATCGGCATAGATAACCGATTGGGGGATTAGTATAATTATAGTTTTATAAATCTTGACATCAACGCTGACATCAACGCAGCTAAAATTAATTAAAAATAACACACTTCAGCAAGAAATTAAAATTACACAAAATAGTTGCAAACATACGATTTTATGGCAATTCACGAGATAATAAGAAATACCCTCGATATCTCTTAATCAGGATGTCCAGGGTTCGAATCCCTGAAGGTGTACCAATTAAAAACGCTGTAACCATAACGGTTGCAGTGTTTTTTTCATCTTCCTCTTTTTCTTAAATTTCTCGTTTTACATCAACGCTGACATCAACTAAGTTAAAACCTGATAATACTATTTAATATATTCCTATCTGCCTTTTATAGTCTTCCTGCATTCTTTTTAAAGAAGCGAGAAAAATAGTTAAATTCTATTTCGATGTATTTGCAAAAGAGATTTTAAGCCGGAAATTATCTGAGTGACAAGGTTCGAGAGAACAATATTTTGATGTCACGAAAGACGTCGATTTCTTACTTGGCTATTAATTTAACCGCGCGGGCCATGGCCATAGGTTCTTCTATACGCTTTATAAAAGTTAGAATAACTCGAAAACCCGGCCTCAAGCCCCGCATCTGTCCACGAAACTCCGCTTGCAACAAGCTCTCGCACGTACATAAGACGCTTGTATGTAATGTAACGGTTTAATGTATAACCTGTGTATTCTTTAAATATCCTACAGAGATGCCCTTTTGAGATGAAAAAGGTCTCAGCAATCTTATCGAGAGACAGTTGTTCTGTAAGTCTGTTATTTATGTAAAGGATTATATTTTTAATTTGCTCATTATTTTTTATCTGCTTATTTGTTTTGCCCGCCGCTCGGTTCAAGAGATATAAAAGCTCGATTAACGCGGCTGTTGCGGCAACGCCGTTATCCTCTTCATCGTTAAGATAGTCACCTATTTTTCGCATAATATCACTTAAACAATACTTTCTTGAAAGCTCCGCCGGAATACAGTTATTTTCGCCCAGCGTGCGATTGATAAAGATATTTTTATACTGCTCACAGCCATGCCTGGTAAAAAAGTTTAAATCAACATTTATTACCATTCTTCTATATTCACTCGGTGAATTATGGTGAACTCGGTGCATTTCAAAATTGGATACAACGATTGTATCTTCGGGGTTAAGCGGATACTTGCTTCCTTCGACCCAAAACTCAGCATTCCCTTTTTGAAATAAGAGTATTTCATAACAGTCGGGGTGATTGTGCAGATAAAACATTTTATTTTCGGCGATTTCGTCACAAGACCTTTTTATCGTAAAACCCAAATTTTTGTCATTCATAGCTTACGCCTCCCTTACCATACCTATTATACATCATTATGTTAATATATGCAATGTTTTTATCAATATTTAAGAAGAAAGTTTTTAATTTTTGTGATAATATAAAGAAAAAATTATATATGGAGGTAAAATCACAATGAGCAAATTTGTTATTTCTGGGTTTTCCGACGAAATAGATTCCTCGGTCGATATTCAGTTTTGCAGATTATGATTTTTATGTAAATCACTCCGCTCTCGGGATTTCGGACATAAGCGACACAATGTATGCTATGTTCGGAATATACGAAAGTGCGGAAGAAAATTCAAGGAAGGTGACGATAAATTGCAGATGACTTTCAGATGGTACGGAGAGGACGACCCCGTAACATTGGATAAAATAAGACAAATTCCCGGAGTTACCGGGATAGTATCGGCCATATACGATATTCCAGTCGGGGAGGTATGGCCGCTTGAAAGAATCATTAAATTAAAAGAAACAATAGAGGCTAAGGGTCTTACTCTCTCGGTAATAGAAAGCGTACCCGTACACGAGGATATAAAAACAGGTGACGGAGACCGCGACAGATACATCGAAAATTATTGCGAGACGCTAAGAAACCTTTCAAAGGCCGGAATTGACTGTGTGTGCTATAACTTTATGCCTGTATTTGACTGGACACGCTCGGATTTAAGTTACGAGCTTCCTGACGGATCTTATGCCCTCGCATATAAAGATGAAACGGTTCAAAAGATGAATCCGCTGACCGGAGACTTATCGCTTCCCGGATGGGACGCGAGTTATACCAAAGAAGGTATGAAGGCACTTCTTGAAAAGTATCAGAATATCTCTGAAGAGGATTTATGGAACAACCTTAAATACTTTCTTGACAGGGTCATAAAAGTCGCTGAAGAGGTTCATATTAAGATGGCTATACATCCCGACGACCCGCCCTGGAACATCTTTGGACTTCCGAGAATTATAACAAACAAGAAAAATATCGAGCGTTTCTTAAAGCTGTATGACAGCCCATATAACGGCCTGACGCTGTGCAGCGGCTCGCTTGGCGTTGACCCGAACAATGATATAATCGATATGGTAAAAAGCTTTTCGGACAGAATTCACTTTGCACATATAAGAAATGTTAAAATAACAGGCAATAAGTGCTTTGAAGAAGCAGGGCACAAGACCGAATGCGGCTCGCTCGACATATTCGGAATAATCAAGGCATACCACGACAGCGGCTTTGACGGATATATCCGCCCCGACCACGGAAGAATGATTTGGGGCGAGACCGGAAGGCCGGGCTATGGACTTTATGACAGGGCGCTCGGTGCGGTATATATCGGCGGAATTTGGGAAGCGCTTGATAAGATGCAATAATCTAATATAGATAGGAGATAATAAAAATGACCTTACCATTCAGTATAGACTTAAACGGCAAAGTTGCCGCTGTTACGGGCGGCGGCGGAATCCTCTGTTCGGGATTTTCAAAGGTTTTGGCACAGTGCGGCGCGAAGATTGCAGTTTTGGATCTCCGCGGCGAAAATGCAAAGGCTGTTGCTGATGAGATTAACAAAAACGGCGGCGAAGCAATAGGAATATCAACGAATGTTCTTGATAAAGAAAGCCTTTTAAATGCAAAGAACGAGATTAACAATAAGTTCGGAAAAATCGATATTTTAATCAACGGTGCCGGCGGAAATAATCCAAAAGGAACAACCTCAAAGGATTATTACGAGCCGGGCGACGAGGCAAGGGAAGACATAAAAACATTCTTTGACCTCGACCCCTCGGGAATAGAGTTTGTGTTTAATCTGAACTTTTTGGGAACTCTTTTGCCGACTCAGGTCTTTGCGCCTGACCTTATCAAAACAAAAGGAAGTATCATAAATATATCGTCAATGAACGCGTTCACTCCGCTTACCAGAATTCCTGCATACAGCGGCGCAAAGGCGGCTGTTTCAAACTTCACACAATGGCTGGCGGTTCACTTTTCAAAGGTAGGGATAAGAGTGAACGCGATTGCCCCGGGATTCTTTTTAACCGACCAAAACAGAGGTCTTTTAATAGATGAAAACGGAAATTATACAGAGCGTTCACAAAAGATTATTAACAATACGCCTATGGGACGTTTCGGTGAAACCGAAGAACTTTCAGGCACGCTTTTGTGGCTTCTCTCTGACGGCGCAAGTTTCGTTGACGGCGTTGTTGTTCCGGTAGACGGCGGTTTCTCGGCATACAGCGGGGTGTAAGGAAAATGGGAATAATAAACGATAAATTTATGCTGAGAAGCAAAACGGCCGAGAAGCTCTATAACGAATACTCAAAGGATATGCCGATAATCGACTATCATTGTCATTTAGACCCCGCAATGATAACAAGCGACTATAAATTCAAAAATGCATATGAGTTATTTTTGGGCGGTGACCACTATAAATGGCGGCAGATGCGCTCTTTCGGAATCGATGAGGAATATATAACAGGAAGCGCCGACGAGTATGAGAAGTGGCTCGGGTTCGCAAAATTGATGCCGTATCTTATAGGAAATCCGCTGTATCACTGGACAGCACTTGAACTTAAACGCTATTTTGATATTGATGAACCGCTTTGCGAAAAAAACGCAAAAGAAATTTGGGATACTTGCAATGAAAAGCTAAAAGACAGTGGCTTTTCGGCAAGGAATCTGATACTTAAATCGAATGTTGAGGTCATCTGCACAACAGATGACCCCTCAGACGATTTGAGATTTCATAAAAAAATTAAGGCTGACGGATTTAAGACAAGGGTTCTTCCTACATTCCGCCCCGACAAGGCAATAAATATAGAAAAATCGGATTTTGTTGATTATATAAAGGATAACGGCATAGAAAGTTATTCGGGGCTTATAAATTGGCTTAAAGAAAGAATTAGTTATTTTAACGAAAACGGCTGTCGCCTGAGCGACCATTCTCTTGAAATCGTGCCTTATTGCGAGGGTGACGCACGTGCCGTTTTTGAGAAGAAAATGTCAGGCGAAATTCTGACGGAAAACGAAGCTGAAGTATATAAAACAGCTGTTCTTTCGGAGTGTGCTAAAGAATACTCACGTCTCGGCTGGGCTATGCAGCTTCATATCGGGGCGATGCGTAACAACAACACAATGATGTTTGAAAAGCTCGGTGCAGACACAGGTTTTGATTCGATTAACGACTTGTGCATTGCCGAAAAGCTGTCGCGGCTTCTTGACAGCCTCAGCAGAGATGAAATACTTCCGAAAACGATATTATACACACTGAACCCAAAGGATAACTATGTTCTCGGAACGATGATAGGGAACTTCCAAAGCGGACCGACGAAGTCAAAGCTTCAGTTCGGAAGCGGCTGGTGGTTTAACGATAACGAGGACGGAATGATTTCACAGCTGAAGGCACTGGGAAATCTCGGAATTCTCGGAAGGTTCATCGGAATGCTGACCGATTCACGAAGTTTTGTGTCATATCCCAGACACGAGTATTTCAGACGGATTTTATGTAATCTTTTGGGTGAGTGGGTTGAAAGCGGAAGGTATCCCGAGGACTTTGATTCACTTGAAACGATAGTTAGAGGCATCTCTTATTCAAACGCAAAGGAGTATTTTGGGTTTTAACAAATCTATTTTTAATTTTATTTTTATTTGCCGCAAGGGGAAGAACTTTTCATTTCTTCCCCTTGCGCCCCCTAAAACTTATAGGTATGTTATATTAATTATTTAAAATTATCTTTTACTCATCACCAAAATTGCATATTTGACGATTTATTTTGAGCGAGGTTATAAGTCAATCCTGTTCAATATATGTATCCGATTCGATCTGCTGGTATTGAATTTGCCCTGGGATCAAGTTTGTTCAAACCGAAACAATTCTGATTTTGAATAAAACAGTTAATATCATGTCGGTTGCTGCTCGGATTCATAGTGCACATTCCTTCTCTATTTATCGTGCCAACGCCATGTCATTTTCTGTCACGGCATATGCTCTGTGTCCATTTTGACTATTCATCACTTCACACATTTTACATCAGTGTTTTTTCTTTTTCAATATTTATGTCAACATTTCAAACTATTAAACACCAACAGCTTTTTATATTGCACCTATTGTATCATTTTCCGATAAGAACCGATAAAATTATAAGAATGAGTAAAATTTATTTTTCAGAAAATAACCTTCGCTTTAACATCACATTTTGAAATAAACGGTTCTGCCCAATATCGCGAATCAAACGAATTGTTGCGATTGTCACCCATGACAAAATAACTGCCTTTGGGAACAATATAAGTAAATCCGTTTTCGGTGATCCGTTCTCCTTCTGTTGCCGCTATGCGTTTGACAAGCATTTTTCCGGCATGCTCAAATATTATAATATCTCCGGGTTTCAGTTCACCATAAATTCTGCTGCCAATAATGTAGCTTCCGGCTTTCAGCGTCGGTTCCATAGACTCACTCGGAACATATCCGATAAAAAGAAAATACTTGAATGCCAGTACGATAACAAACAGAATCAATCCCGGTATTATAAATCTCTTTTTTCTCATACAACATCACCGGCGAAGTATAAGTCGTTAAGCTCAGGAATTTTACGCAGGTACTTGCGTGCTTTTGACATTTGCGCTGTCACGATATTCGTCTGCATGTGAAGTCTTTTGCCGATTTCCTTGCACGAATATCCTCCTATAACAGACATCATCAGTGCGTCAATTCCTTTTGCAATACCGGTGGGTGCGCCCTTTTTTACTTTATTTATTGTTTCGATGCATTCAACCTGCGTTTCAAACGATGGAGCAGCAGTTTCTTCAGCTCGGATACTGTTGATATCCTCAAGTAATTGTTCTGCTTTGGATTTTTTCACTCCATAGCGCAGAGCATCGCAAATTTCATTCCAGATAAGTCTATACGCATATGTAGAGAACGTTCCGCCGCAATCACTGTAAGCTGCCTTGCATAAACCGATACAGCCGATTTGAAACAGATCGTCATAAGAATAAAAGTTCGGAGTATTCAAGCCGTGAATTTTATCGCTTATAACTTTACCGACAAGTCCCATATTTTCTTCGACTTTCCTTTGCATTTCTTTCGTTAATGTCATGATGCCAACGCGCTCCTTTCAAAATTTTCTCTTTCACGCTTTTTTCTTAAATAGCGTTCATATTCCTTTTTGCTTTCCTCAATGACAATATTGCAATAATACTCACTCAAATATCCGATATGAGCTTCCCGCTGTGGTGCGCCGAGCAAACCGGCCAGCCACTGATATGCCTCCTGCTTAGTCATATAGTCATCGCGGATCAGTTTTGAAAAATGTTTATGTGCCTCATTTCTGAGCTTACGAAGCTTTCGGTCCGCCATTGTTCCCACCGGAATATTTGTTCCTGTATGGACGCGCACATATGCGTCGCATTCCGGGTAATGTGAACATACATAGAGCATTGTTCCGCGGCTGTTATCTTTATAGATACCATCAGCACTTCTGTAGGTAACAGGACTGCCGCAATACGGGCAGCGGTGAATGCCGCCGGTGATTCCCTTTCTTTTTTTCTTCATGTTGTTTTCCTCCAATCATTAAATGTTTTGGCTCTGATATGCAATAAAAAAAGCCGAAAGTCTGCAAAAATAGGCATACAGAATCAAAGTGCCGATATATTGGTGTCTCACTCGGCGTTTGACTCTGTAAGTATTTAAGCAGCCTTTCGGCTACATATTCAATTGTTAGGGGCTGTATCATTATGGATTGCTCACTATGCTTCTCCGTAACGGTTCCTTATATCTAAGTCTGCCTCCGGGAATCTCCCGAAGAACCGAAAGCCTGGATACAAACCCCTGCCACGGTTATAGTATACCACAGAACAGCCCCATTGTCAACCCTTATAGTAATATTTATTTTAATTATTTTATCAAATATTACTATAAGTAATATTTTTGCTTTTTTATTTCAGTCTGAGAGATTATTCATCATCATCTTCTTCATCGTCGTCATCTGAGCTATTGCGTTTTGAAGCAATATGAATAGCCACCAAAACGCTTATCGCAAGGACGATTCCAACCGCAAGAAAAACTATCTGCGTTACCGGAATCGTTTCAGACTGTTTGGTGTCTTTTTCCTCGGATGCAGCAGCGTTTTGCTTATCGTGCGTTAAAGTCATCAGTGTGGCAGGGGTATTGTTATCCGGATTGGGAATATCAATAGATGACTGTAAACATGAAAGAACATAACTTTTGCTGCCGCCGATTTCTAATTTCAGTACACCGGTTTCATCAACAGGAATTGCATTTGGGTACATACCTGCATCGGTTTTTAATGTAAACTCGACGCCGGCCCAGCTTTGACCAAGCTGTATCTCCAGTTTCTGCGGCTCGACAACCTGTAACTCCGTACCGTCCGTGTCCGCATACACCGGGATGGCAACACTGCTGATACAAGTCAGTATAAGCAATGCTAATATTAATCTGTTTATTATATTTCTCATGGTTTTTCCTTTCTGTAATGAGGGAGTCGATTTTGCGACTCCCTCACACCAGTTTATTTGCTCCAGATTTCGTTTGAACCGCTGGTTATTCCGGTATGATCATTTGATGCTTCAAAAATGTCATATGCTGCCCAGTGGGAATTGTTCTTAACATCTGTAAATCTGTTGAGAACAGTCAGATTTTTGTTGATAAACTCAGTATCGGCATTGCGTCCCGTTGCACGGTTAATAATCGTCACAACCTCAGCTCGTGTAACGACAATATCAGGTCTGAATGATCCATCGGAATAGCCATTGAGCCATTTCTCACTTGTTGCATAGCTTATATTCTTAATTGCCCAGTAGTTATTTGAAAGGTCATTGTATTTTGTCGTATTCGATACTGATTTTACCTCATTAAATAACGAATAATAGCGAACTGCGATTGTAACGAATTCTGATCGTGTAATTGATTCATCCGGACGGAATGTGCCGTCTTCATATCCGCTTATGATATTATATTTTTCAAGATAACCAACAAAAGCAGAATACCATTTGTTGTTTGGTGTGTCCTTAAATGAAGGCGTTCCTTTCACAGACTCATTTTTCTTATCAGCGATAAGACGTGCAAAGATTGCCGCAGCTTCAGCACGGGACATATCGCCGTCAGGTCTGAATGAACCATCCGGGTATCCCATAATATATGCCTTGTGTTTGCTTCCGGGAAGAATCAGCATACCGTTTTTATCCGTTGTGCCGTTAGCGGAATTGTTCTTTTTATCCTTTAAGGTAATGGCAACATCAGCTTTTGCATTGCCCTTGCTGTCAGTAGCCTTAATGGTGTAGTAATTGTCGCCTGTGAGATTTGCACCATTCGGAAGTGTCAGCGTGATTTTGCCGTCTTTGTCGGTTGATTTTG
>URAN01000081.1 GCA_900545865.1 uncultured Eubacteriales bacterium | reverse complement strand
CTTCATAACTGTTCCCAATCATTCCTGTCTGTTTCTCAACATTTGCTCCATCCGCTTGATTTATTGTCCTCCGGGACCGCCCGGCATTCCGCCGCCGCCCGGCATTCCGCCCATTCCGGGCATCATCTCTTGTTGACTATCGCCGGCTGACGGTGTTACATATACAATATCATTTTCATTCAGTCCTGACTTAATCTCTATAAAGCTGCCGTTATTGATTCCCGTTTCAACGCTGACCGTCTTATATCCCTCGGGGGCTTTATCGTTTTGGTCGGTTTTATCACCTTTGACATAGACCGTATCGCCGCGGTTTACCGCGTTAATCGGAACGGCTATTACGTTGTCCGCCTGTTCAACCGTTATTTCGGCGTCCACGTTCATACCCGGCAAGAGCTGTTCGTCCGCGTCTTGGATGCGTACTTTAGCAGGGTATGTAGTAACGCCGTTCGTTCCTATTGTTCCGTTTACGCTGACGTTTTCGACAACGCCGCTATAGGTCTTGCCCTCAACCGCGTCGGCTGTAATCTCAACCTCTTGACCGACCGCAACTTTTTTTACATCAAGCTCATCTATGTCGAGCTGAATGCAAAGGCTGCTCATATCGTATATTACCGCAAGAACGTTCGAGCTTGTCGATGACGATGAAGTCGATGCCGCCGCGGACTGTCCTCCTCCGCCGCTTTCAATCTTGTCGCCTTGTTTTTTATTCTTTGTTACAACCGTTCCGTCAATCGGGGATTTTATTGTGTAATCTTCGAGCTGGGTATACAGCTTTTCTCTCTCCAATATCGCGCTGTCAAGTGAAAGTCTTGCTGTTTTGAGCTTTGCCGAATAATCATCAGCATCGAGCTGTTCAAGCTTGGAACTTTCTTGTTTCAGCTTTGCCTCACGCAGAGCAAGTTCGGCATCGCGCGTCTGATTATCAACAGTGGTTGACTTAATCGTTGCAACTGTGCTGCCTTCCAACACATAGTCACCCTTGACAACCGTCACCGAGGTTATCTCGCCGCTTGTTTCGGCAATAACCGTTCTCTTTTCCGCAGGCTCAAACGTGCCGATGCTGTTACAAGCATAACCGCCGACCATCGCCGTTGCCGAATCACCCGTCATTACCGAACCGGGGTTATCTATCTCAACTGTGACATATCTTATCCTCATACCGCCCGAAACGGTTTCACTGCCGCTGCTGACCGATGTTACAACACCGTTTATCGTGCTGCCTGAATTTACAAGCGTTACGCTCGCCGCGTCACCGCTCGCGATATAATCAACATCGGCGGCGTTAAACGGAATACTCGCCTTGAGTCTGTTATTATTGTTTATTTCGGCAACTTTCGTTCCATTCACAACATTGTCACCGACCGAAACATATACATCGCTGACCGTTCCGCTCGTTCCTGCCGTGACGGTCAGATGCCCCGCGTTTTCAAGCGCCTGATCATATGAATTCAACGCCTTTTGCACCGAAAGGTTATTGCTTTCGGTTGTCTTATCCGATATTTCATCGGTATGCGAACCCAATGCCTTGTTATACGCAATCTGTGCTTTTTCTATATTCAGATTCGCACTTTTTACGCTTGTTTCAAGGCTTGACGAGTCAATCTTATACAACACCTGGTCTTTTGTTACCGTGTCGCCTTCTTCAAAATCAGCCTGAAGAATTTCCCCCGTGACAAGCGGAATAACCGAATATGTATCGTTCGCCTCAACCGTCGAGCTTCCCGTTATGCTTTCGGCAATCGTCATTCTCGTTGCCTCTGCTTCGTTCTTGCTTGCCGCATCATCTGCGTTTTTGTTCTTTATCTTACCGACAGCAAAAACCGTTCCGCCAACAAGAGCGGCAATAATAATCACAGATATAATTTTATGCTTTTTTATAAATCCGAAAACCTTTTTGAAAAACCTCTTAAAAAATCCGCCAGCCGCAGACAAAATCCGAAAAAAGATGTTTTTGCTTTTCATTTGCTCCATATGTACCAGCCTTTCTGTTGATTTAAATCAGCTATTATTTATAAAACCACATAAAATTAGTCTTAACTAACATTCTACACTCAAATTGTGAATGAGTCAATATTAAAAAGGTTAATAATTTGTTAAGCTTTTATAAATTCACTTATAATATATATTCATTTCAAAAAAATAAATACGGAGAAAATGTGTACAAACGCACACACTTGCCCCGTATTTAATGCTTCGGCGGTGGCACAAGCCGCACCGAAAATCAAGCAAAATATTTCACATAACGCTAAACATTCCGCTTTTAATTATAAATCCGAAAATTAAAACCCTTTTAAAATGATTAATCTTCTATTCTTCTGAGATTAATTCTGCCTTTTTTCTCGTCAATTTCGATTATCTCAACCGTAACGGTATCGCCGATATTTACCACATCGGTGACTTTTTCCACTCTGCGCTTTGAAAGCTTGGAGATGTGAATCAAACCATCCTTTCCCGGAAGGATATTGACAAACGCACCGAAATCAAGAACGCTCACAACCGTACCGGTATAAATCTCGCCAACCTCGGGTTCTTTTATAATGTCCTCAATCATCTTTTTGGCTGCCTCGCCGCACTCGGGGTTAACCGCCGCAATGTAAACCGTGCCGTCCTCTTCTATGCTTATCTTAGAATCGGTATCAGCCTGAATACCCTGAATAACCTTTCCGCCCGAACCGATTACCTCACGGATTTTGTCAACCGGAATTGTCATATTAATTATCTTGGGCGCATACGGCGAAATCTCATCTCTCGGCTCGGCAATCGCTTTGAGCATAACCTCATCGAGGATATAGAATCTTGCATTCTTTGTCTGTTCAAGCGCCGTTCTGATTATCTCAGGTGTAAGACCGTCAACTTTTAAGTCCATCTGGATTGCGGTGATACCCTTTTTCGTTCCCGCAACCTTAAAGTCCATATCGCCGAAAAAGTCCTCAACGCCCTGAATATCAACCATTGTAAGGAAGTTATCGTCATCGTTGGGGTCGGTTATAAGACCAACCGAAATACCTGCAACGGGAGCTTTAATCGGAACACCTGCATCCATAAGAGCCAATGTGCTGCCGCAGATACTGCCCTGTGAAGTCGAACCGTTTGAACTTAGCACCTCGGACACAAGTCTGATTGCATACGGGAATTCTTCTTCGCTCGGAAGAACGGGAACCAATGCACGTTCAGCCAAAGCACCGTGACCGATTTCGCGGCGGCCGGGTCCTCTTGACGGACGGGTTTCGCCGACGCTGTATGACGGGAAGTTATAATGGTGCAGATAACGTCTGTATTCCTCGTTATCGAGACCGTCTATTATCTTTGCATCATCGAGAGAGCCAAGTGTCGCAACGGTCAATACCTGAGTCTGACCTCTGCTGAACAGGCCGCTTCCGTGAGTTCTCGGAAGCAATCCAACCTCTGCCGAGAGCGGACGAATTTCGAGAATACCTCTGCCGTCAACACGCTTTTTGTCATACATAAGCCAGTTGCGGACAACTGTTTTCTGAAGCTTATACATTGCCTCATCGATTTGAGCCTGATATTCTTCTTTGGGATATTTCTCGTCGAAATGATTATAAACATCCTCATATACAACCGCAAGTCTTGCGTCGCGAACGGTCTTATCGTCCGTATCCATTGCGCCTTTTACCGCCTCTTCGGCATAGGCTCTGATGTCGGCGAACAATGTTTCGTCAACAACCATATGCTCATATTCGAACTTGGGCTTGCCTATCTCGTCTTGTATTCCTTTTATAAAAGCAACCAGCTTTTTAATCTCTTCATGCGCGAACATAATCGCGTCATACATAACATCCTCGGGGACTTCGTTTGCACCCGCCTCAATCATAACGACTTTTTTCGCACTTCCTGCAACGGTGAGGTTCATATCGCTCTTTTCGCGTTGTTCCTCGGTCGGGTTTATAACAAACTCGCCGTCAACCAAACCGACATAAACCGCCGCAATCGGACCGTTAAACGGAATATCCGAAACCGAAACCGCCGCGGACGAACCAATCATTGCACAAAATTCGGGCGCGTTGTCCTGTTCAACCGAAAGAACGGTCGACACGATAGAAACATCGTTTCTCAAATCCTTGGGAAAAAGCGGACGCATAGGTCTGTCGATAACTCTCGATGTTAATATTGCGTTTTCCGATGGTCTACCCTCACGGCGCGTGAAACCGCCCGGAATCTTGCCGACCGCGTACATTTTTTCCTCATAGTCTATGCTGAGGGGAAAGAAATCGATTCCGTCACGCGGCTTGTCCGACGCTGTTGCGGCGGTAACAACCACCGTATCACCATAGCGAACCAAAACGGAACCGTTAGCCAATCCGGCAACTTTGCCGAATTCGAGAGAGAGCGGTCTGCCCGCAACCTCTGTTTGATAAATCTTTGACATAAGTCAAATCCTCCTTTGTAATTTTAAATTTTACGGGGGGCTTGGCTTAGCACTTAAAAGCAGACACTCACCGCGCCGCGTTTTAATATAAATGTATGCTTTTAACTGCTAAAATCAAACCGTACCCGTTTAGTTTGTGTTTGGTTTAAAATAATGCTAAAGGGCAGCCGAAAATAGGGCTGCCCCAATATGCATATTAGTGTCTTAAACCTAATTTTTCGACAATAGCACGATACCTCTCAATATCTTTCTTTGCGAGATAGCTTAAAAAGCTGCGTCTTACACCGACCATTTTAAGCAGACCGCGTCTTGAGTGGTGGTCTTTTTTGTGGTCTTTAAGGTGTTCGTTCAAGTGATTGATTCTGTATGTGAGAATTGCAATCTGAACCTCGGGTGAACCTGTATCACCCTCGTGGGTCGCATACTTTTTGATAATCTCCTGCTTTGTTTCCTTATCCATTGTCATTTTCACCTCCGTAATATACTAATCCCCATGAAACCCGGAACAGGGCGGTGAAAGCTTTGCCCCATGCTCTGCGTTTCAGGTTACTAAAAAATATGATAACATATTGATGCCGCTTTGTCAAGAAAAATTTTTCTCAAATTCAATAAAATTTGTCAAAATCAGCTCAATCTTTTTATCATTCCGCCTTAGCCGCCGCAATTATCTTTTCGGCAATATTCGACGGAGCATCGGCGTAACGGTCGAATTCAAAGCTGAAATCGCCGCGCGCCTGGGTCATACTGCGCAAATCCGATGAATATGTATGCATTTCCGCCATGGGCACTTCGCCCTCTATCTCGGTCATTCCGTCACCGATCGGCGTCATGCCGAGCATCTGTCCGCGGCGCTTGTTTATATCGCCGATTATGTCGCCCGTATAGCTGTCGGGCGCGGTAACTTTCAAATGTCCTATCGGTTCGAGGATTACCGGTGACGCCTGTTCCATACCTGCTTTGTACGCAAGGTTCGCGGCAATCTTAAACGCCATTTCGGACGAATCGACATCGTGATACGAACCGTCAATCAATGTCGCCTTTAATCCGACCATCGGATACCCGGCAAGAACGCCGCGCGCCATTGATTCAGCAAGACCTTTCTCAACTGCGGGGAAATATCCTTTCGGAACGCTGCCGCCGAAAACTTTTTCCTCGAACACCAAGCCGTTATCGTTCGGCTCAAACTCAATCTTTACATGACCGTATTGTCCGTGACCTCCCGACTGCTTTTTGTGCTTGCCCTCAACCGTAACTTTTTTGCGGATTGCCTCGCGGTACGGAACTTTAGGTGTTTCGAATGAAATATCCACGCCGAACTTGTTTTTAAGCTTGCTTACTATTACCTCTATGTGCTGGTCGCCGAGACCTTTAAGTATCTGCTGGCGCGTTTCTTTGTTTATTTCGAGTTTAAAAGTCTTATCCTCTTCCATAAGTTTTGTCAAGCCCTGTGCAATCTTATCCTCATCGCCCTTGTTCTTTGAAACAACAGCAAGCGACATATTCGGCTTTGCAAAATCGATTCCCTCAAGCTTTAACGGGTGATTAAGACCGCTGAGCGTATCGCCCGTTGCCGTCCCCGTGAGTTTTGCAACCGCACCGATGTCACCTGCATTGAGACGTTCGACCTCTGTCTGTTTCTTTCCGTTCACAACAAATATCTTGCCGATTTTTTCATTTATATCCTTATTCATATTATAGACGGTCGTATCGGGGGTCATAACGCCCGAATAAACCTTAAAATACGAAAGCTTTCCCACATACGGGTCGGCAACGGTCTTAAACACAAGTGCAGACATCGGGTCGCTTACGTCAACCTTTAATCTTGACTGTGTTCCGTCCTTTTTCTCCGCCATAACGAATTCGTCACGGCTGTCGGGTGCCGGGAAGTATGCGTGTATTGCATTCATAAGCGATGAAATACCGAGTTTGTGATATGCGCTTCCGCACAGAACGGGTACTATGTCACCCTCTGCCACGCCTTGGCGCAAAGCCGCGTACATTTCGGGCAGAGTAAACTCCTCTCCCGAGAAATATTTGTCCATAAGTTCTTCCGATGTTTCGGCAACCGCCTCACAAATCATCTCTCTCAAACCTTCAAGCTCGCCTTTGAGTTCCTCGGGGGTTTCGGCGGTTACCGTTCGGCTTCCGTCAAACTTTCTCGCCTCACGCTCAACAATGTTCACGAATCCCGTAATCTTGTCGCCCTCTCTCATTGGCAGCTGGAACGGCGCAATCTTTTTGCCGTACTTATCTTTGAGCTGTTGAAGAACCTGCTGATAGTTCACGCGTTCGTCATCGACCTTATTTATAAAAATCAATCGGGGAAGTTTCTTGTCCTCGCAATACTTCCATGCTTTTTCCGCACCAACGGTCAAACCTGACTTTCCGCTCAGAACGATTACCGCCGCATCGGCAACCCTAACCGCCTCTTGAACCTCGCCGACAAAATCGAAATAACCCGGGGTGTCCAATATATTAAACTTTACGCCGTTCCATTCACACGACGCAAGAGCCGTACTTATCGAAAATTTACGTTTTATCTCCTCGGGGTCAAAATCCATCACGGTGTTACCGTCCGCCGTTCTTCCCAGACGGTCGGTGTTACCCGATGTATAAAGCATTGCCTCGGCAAGTGATGTCTTACCGGCGTTGCCGTGCCCCAGCAAACAAAAGTTTTTGATGTTAGATGTGTCATATAGTTTCATAAACAATCAGCCTCCTTTTAACATATAATCATTATTAATTTATATTCCAAAAATCTATTTGAAACTACTCTATAATTGTACCTTATTTTCGTTTAAAAATCAACCGAATAATTCACAATCTTTTTTCTTTATTTTAGTCGTTTTTAACAATTTTTCTTTTTGAGACTCAACCTTATGTAATTTCGGTTCGAATTATATGAACAAAAACAACCTCTCGTCCGTATGATATTAATGACCGTTGCCCGTGCGGTCATACGCAAAAACACAGGCAAAAAAAGCTTGACTTTGGCCGCTGGCGCAAAAGATTTGCGCCAGCGGCTCCGGCGAAATTAATTGTCCGCATACGCCCTTTGGCATACGGACAAAAATCTCTTATCGATAACTTCCCTGCGGATAAGAGAAATTCAATCATTATTTTATGCCGGGCAGGGCGGCGGAATGGAGATTTATTATGAATGAAAGATGTGACAGAAACGAAAGAAACCGCAGGAACAACCCCGGCGGCGTTACCTGTTGTACGGTAGACAATGACAATTCAGAGGCAGAAGCAGCCGCAGCGGCAGCGGCGGACACCGCGGCAGAGGCCGTTGAAACACGCCGCCGCAGGTCTTCCGAATTTTCCGAACCGGTGTGCATAAGCGGTAACCAAATCTATGATTCGTGCCGCGACCGCGATTGTGTGTCGGATGCAAGGGTATATCTTACCGCCGCCGACCAAGCGCTTTTGGATAATGCCATTAACGTAAAGCTCAAACGCGCCGAGATAATATGGGTTTATACAAATATTGAACCTTTGTCCTTTAACAACGGCTATTTTTCCGTTGACCTCAAATTCTTTGTACGAACTACATTAGAGGTATTCACCGGAGTATGCAATCCAACCACCGTCTATGGTCTCACGACTTATGACAAGCGCGTTATACTTTACGGTTCTGAGGGTAATTCAAAGGTATTCAAATCCAACTTTAACTTGGGAAACGGCTGTGACATTTCAAACAGCTGGCAAAACACGGCTATGCCGACCGTTGTTGTCGAAACGGTTGAGCCAGTTGCCCTTGCAGCAAGCATCGAAGAAGCAAGATGCTGCTGTGACTGTGACTGTGACGAGGTTGCCTCAACCGCAAACCGCGATTTCTTCCCCGACTCAATTTGTGACTGTTTTGATGATGACCTTGTGATAAGCGATAATATAAGACATATAAACGTATCTTACGGACTTTTCTCTATCATTCGTCTTGAACGCGATACCCAACTCTTGATTGATGCGGTTGATTTCTGTATTCCGACCCAGGAATGTCCGTCGGCAACCGAAGGCAAGCCGTGCAATCTCTTTAATGATATAAGATTCCCGATTGACGAATTCTTTCCGCCCGCAAAAACCTCTGACAACAATAGCAGCGGTTGCGGTTGCGGAAGCTGCGGCGGATGCGGCTGCGGAAGATAATGGTTTTAAAATAAACACGTGCCGTTCAAAGGCATAACCGCAAAAAGCTCGGATATTCACCGAGCTTTTTTGCTTTATTATGTTTTATAAATTTTGTGCGGTTATCCTCATTAATTATACCGTTTATTAGATTGTTCGGGCGCCCACACGGGGGCGCCCCTACGGAGAATATGCAAATATATGTCAAATGATATATATTCTCAACATTTGTAGGGGCGACCCCGCGTGGTCGCCCTCTATTTTTACTTGATTCAAAGCCGGCAAAACATACTCCTCTGCAAAAATCAAAATAATTTTTTCATTGCCGTCCGGGAGCGGCAGACGGAACCGGGATTCGGGCAATTAAATCAAAATATTTTATATTTTTGTATCAGTTACATTCCACATAATTTTGCGCCATTCGTTCGTGTGTTGTGGGACGTCGGAGACGCCGTCCCCTACGGGATTGTGGCATATAACCCGCATTTTTCGGGAACCCTGTTTTTGTTATCTGCACGGCTCGGCGATTATGTTCGACAATTTCCGCTCGGGGTCGGTCAAGCGGCACGCTTGCCGCGGCAACCTCGTCCTTCATTCCCCGGGGTCAGTATAGTTCCGGTAACGTCAATTATGAGTTTTTTCCTTGTTATAAAACAAAACGCCTTATAAAATTTTCTCTTTAATTCCGCCTTTGCCCCATATTCATTCTTTATTATTTTCAATATAAAACACTCCTTTATATATGTTACATATACTATATAACATTTTTGTTGGATTGTCAATATGTAATATAACAAATATACTTTATATCAGAGGTGACAATTATGAATTATGAAATACGAATTTCTCTGGATAAGGCATTAAAGAATCGGAACAAAACAAGATATTGGCTGGCGCAACAGACCGGAATTCACTATAAAACAATCGACAGCTATTATAAAAATAAAATTAAAAGATATGAGGCGGATTCAATACTGAAAATGTGTATTGCTCTTGAATGTGACCCCGGTGATATTATTGAAATCATTAAAAAATAAGGTGACGATGTATGCTTAAATTAAATGCTTTAGAACTTTTGAAAAAAAGGGGAAAGACAAAATATTGGCTTTATAAACAAATGGGAATGAGTTATCAAAACTTTACACGAATGATAAACAATCAAACAAAATCAATAAAATATGATAATCTTGAAGCAATGTGTTATATCTTTGAATGTCGGCTTGATGAGTTGCTCGTCTTTACCGATGATGAATTTGAAAATAGAAATTAAATTATTGTAACATACATATCATTTACCAATATTTGTTCGATTATTCGATTGTTTGGGCACCCACATGGGGGGCGCCCCTACGGAGAATATGCAAATATATGTCAAATGATATATATTCTCAA
>URAN01000080.1 GCA_900545865.1 uncultured Eubacteriales bacterium | reverse complement strand
GCTCTCGGCACAAATGACGACATACCCTATAATCTCGATTTTAGGATGCACTGATTTTACAGAATGTCATTTGATTTAGAACAACATCCCCCGATTTCACCCGGGGGATTAATATTTTAAAATTATAATATTATTTAGACTTAGCGTTTTTGCGTTATCCTAAGTTTGCCGTGTACAGCGGAACATCAACACCGACACATTTCGCAAATCCGCTTATTTTCAATCATATATTATTCCCTTGAAACTGCGCAGAAATGCGCAGTTAATTTATTAATTTCCTGACGATTTAGTGCCAAAAAGTACAAAACTGCTTTTTTGTGCATTGACATACAAAAACAAACGTGTTAATATGATTAAAATTTATACTGCGGAGATTTTATTATGGAAAAAGCAACGATTTTTGATATACAAAGAAACTCTTTTGTTGACGGACCCGGGATAAGAACGACCGTGTTTTTTAAAGGCTGTAACCTGAAATGCAGATGGTGTCACAACCCTGAAAGTCAATCACCGAATCCTCAAATAATGTTTTATAAGGACAAATGCACGGGATGCGGCAGATGTGTCGGTATAACCGAAAAGGATACCGATTTTGTCTGTTTCAATGACGCAAAGCAAATCTGCGGAAAAGAATATACCGTAGACGAAGTTTTTAACATTATAGAAAAAGACAAACTTTTTTATGAAACCTCAAACGGCGGTGTAACATTTTCGGGCGGCGAATGTATGCTGCAAATCGATTTCTTGTGTGCTATACTTAAAAAATGCAAAGAAAACAACATACATACAGCCGTTGATACGGCAGGAAATGTTCCGTGGGAATATTTTGAGAAGATTTTACCGTACACAGATATGTTTTTGTATGATGTTAAAGTTTTTAACGATGAAAAGCATAAAGAATTTGTCGGTGTATCAAACGAACTGATTTTTAAAAACCTAAAAAGGCTGTTTGAGTGCGGCGCAAATATTTTAATAAGAATACCTATAATTCCGACCGTAAATGATTCAGCGGAAGAAATGAAAAATATTAAAAAGTTTCTTACGCCGTATAAGCCGATTGCGGTTGAGCTTTTACCGTATCACAAAATGGGCGAGCACAAATATGACGCGCTCGGAAGGGAAATGACGTCTTTTTCCGTTCCGACAAAAGAAAAAATGAATGAGCTGAATAAAATTTTTGAATAAAGAGGTATAATGAATTATGTTTGAAGAATTAACAAAAACAATGGACGGATTCATCACCGATTTCGGTATTCCATTTTATGATTGTATCGTTATGAAAGACGGCGAATGTGTTTATCGCCACGCAAACGGCTACACAGATCCCGATAAAAAAATATCGGTGAACGGCAAGGAATTTTATAATATTTATTCTTGTTCCAAACTGATAACCTGTGTTGCCGCTTTGCAATTATACGAAAAAGGATTGTTTGACCTTGACGATGAATTGTACAAATATATGCCGGAATTTGAGAATATGAATGTTTCAACAGACGGTAAAATCGTCCCGGCAAAGAAAAAGATTACTGTTCGTAATCTTTTCACAATGACAGCCGGTTTTAACTACGCCTTATTTTCGCCAATGCTGAAAAAATGCAGAATTGACACAAACGGAGAATGTCCGACACGAGAAACTATGAAATATCTTGCCAAAGAACCTCTCTGTTTTGAACCGGGGTATCGTTGGGAATACAGTCTTTGCCACGATGTTTTGGCTGCTTTGGTTGAGGTGCTTTCGGAAATAACTTTCGGAGAATATGTCAAGAAAAATATCTTTGATGTATGCAAAATGACAAATTCAAAATTTCTGCTTTATGAAAGTGACAAAGAAAAACTTGTCAATCAATATCAATACAATTTCGAAACCCAAAAGGTCGAAAAATGCACAAAAGATAATTCCTTTCGAATCGGGACAAAGTATGAGAGCGGCGGAGCCGGCTGTGCCTCGACCGTCGATGATTATATCAAATTTTTAGAAGCTGTTCGCACCAATAAACTTTTAAAATCCGAAACGGTTGACTTGCTCTCAACAAACCAGCTCACAAAAGAACAGATCGATATGCCGACTTATTGGGTTCAGAACAAACGCGGATACGGGCTTGGTCAACAATGTCCGACAGATGATAATCCCCGTCCCGACTTCGGCTGGGGCGGTGCGGCGGGCGCACACTATTTCATTGACCGAAAGAATAACATAACCGCATATTTCGGCACGCACGTTCTCGGTTACGAAGATTTTTATCAGGCAAGAGAGAGGATTACCGAGATTATACAGGGTATATTAAAGTAAAAAACTATTTCAAAAACCGCTGTCGGACGGTAATACAAAAACATATTGCCGTAAACATTATAAAAACGAAAAATTTCACTTCTTTGCCGTCGTGGTAGGCTCAGCGGAATCAGGAGATGGCAATATAATGGACGGCAATATAATCAAGATAAAATTTTTGAATAATATAATTTCAAAAACCGCTGTTGAGCAAATCAACAGCGGTTTTGCTTATCCTATTTATAAAAGTTTCTTGTTATTACTTCCTCTTGCCATTCGGGCGAAAGTGATGTAAACTTCGCCGAGAATCCGCACACCCTGACAATCAAATCGGAATATTTTTCGGGATGTTTTTGCGCATCAAGCAATGTTTTTTTCGACACACAATTCAGCTGAAGCGATTCAACCGCCGACCTCGCCGTTGCTCTTAAAAACGCCTCGCACAAGTCAAGTGTTGTTGATTCGGGCAAGATGATATTTACCACCGTGTTCCCCGCAAGCTCGGTTTTATCAAGCGCAGCCATCGAATTTATAACGCTTGTCACATACGGAATCTTTTTGAGTCTTGACGGGGTCAAACCCTGTGAAAAGTATTCGCCGTTATGCCGACCGTCCGGTGTTGCGAGAGTTCTCTCACCCCAAAAACGGATTTCGGTATATGTGAGATGTCCCAAATTCACTTTGCCGCTATACTGACCGCTCAATTTCGACAGCATTGCATAAAGGTCGGTATTGAACCGTTTCGCCAATGTGCACGAATCATCATTCCCGTCACCCCAACCGTGACAGAGCATAGCATCGGCGCGCATTTCTTCATAACCCTCCCAATTATTGCGAACAGCATTGAGCATATCTTTAAGCGTGTACCTCTTTTTGTCAAAACACAGCGTTTTAATTGCCATAAGCGAATCGACTATATTAGGAAAACCGACACACATAAATGTATCATTGCGGTACCTTGCTCCGCTGTTTGTATAATCACATTTTTTCTCTAAACAATCACCGTATAACGACGAAAAAATCGGCAGGGGGTCAACACTTTCCCATATTTGACCGCCTTTTGTCAAAATTCTTATTTTTTCTTTAAAAAGAGTATTTATATTGTCACAAGTGGTTTTATACACTTCGTCAAATTCCTGCGCATCATCAATGGGTTTGAATTGCATTCCCACCTCATCCATTTTATCTTTCAAATTATGAATTTGATATTCAAAAACCTTTAAGATATTTGTATAACTTCCGCAATCCTGACCGCTCGAACAGTTCGGTTCCAAATCCCAGCATCCCGACACCAGATAATCTCTCGCATCTTTTTCGGATACACCGCATCTTATAAGCGCAGGGATTGACGCATCATCGTTTTGATAAAGTATTGTACTTGTGCCTTTTATAATCGGTTCGTTAATTAAATCAAGATACTCTTTCGGTGAATTTTCAGAAAAACGGCACTTGATTTTTGGAAAGATTATTTTTTCGTCATTATTCGCTTTTAAAAACATCTTTGTCAATTCATTGAATACAGACCTTCCGTCCGCATCACAACCGCCCAAAACATATGTGTTTTCAAGCTCGTGGTCGGCATAACCCGTCATTTTTATATCATGGTCATAATGCGAATCAAATGTAATCAAAAATTGCGATATAAGTTTAAACGCTTCCTCCTTTGTCATTCTTCCCGATTTAATATCATTTTCATAAAAAGGATATAAATCAACATCTACTCGTCCGAAAGAATTTACTCCTATTCCTTCAAGCGAACCGATAATTTTTCGCATAAACGCATATGTGTTTATCGCCTCATAGAATGATTGCGGCTTTTCCCACGGGCAACGGCGTGCAGATACCGATATTCTCTTTAGATTTTGGTTATCGGGGTTATCTTTGAGCATTTCATCTGCCCTGTCCGCAAACTTTTCCGCTATCTTTTTCACACACAAGAGACCGTCACATATCGCTGTCAAAAACTCTTTTTCTTTATCTTTTTCCGCTGCTTTAAGAGCCGCTTGTGCGTCTTCGTACACACCCCTCAAACCCTTTTCAAAAATCGGACGGTGATTTATTAAAAAGTGCTGTACGGTATCATTATATTCGCCGCACACCAAATAAAACAGCTCTCTGCGCTGGCGGCAGGTCAAACCCCACATCTCTCTGTCTTGATCGATGAATTTATGGTTATTTTTCCAATATGTCCAACCGCCGATATGCTTATAATCGTGATACTGCCTCGCGCCGTCCGAATACCCGGGTATAATACCCGTTTCGTAATAAAACGGTGAATTTTCAAACAACACGGGTTCAATCATATCGGTAATCGTCCGATACTGCATAACTTTCATCTCGTATGATGACATACCTTCATTATATTTTTCGTCAAGTATTTTTGTTCCCTCACCCAAATATTTCTTGGCATTTTCATATGACGTCTTGCTGTAATATTCTCTCAGTTCATGTCTTAATTCTTTGTATTTCATTTTTGGCATCCTCCCATTTTGGATTTTGAGTATATTATATTCACAAACGCGGTTGTTGTAAATGCAAAATAAAGAAATTTTGTAAAATAAGGAAATAAAAATTTAAAGATATTATTTACATTTTTATATTCTTGTGTTATAATTTCAGCAATACGAAAAGTGAGGTAATTAACGTGAAGTTTGAGAATTTGAAGGTTAAGGAAATTGACTGTGTCATAAAATACACTCCGAAATCAAAACATTTTTCGGTGAACAACCGCACAAACCACATAATAGGTATTCAACTTTCCGGAAACTCGATACATCATTTTAAAGACAGGGATATGAACCTCCCCGGCAGCTGTATTTATTTTTTCAATCAAAAAGACGCCTATACGGTCGACGTGTTAAAGCTCGGCACGGCTTTTTCTGTTCACTTTACCACCTATGAGCCAATTGATACCGAAACTTTTTTTATAAAGATAACCAATACCACCGAGGTTATCCGTATGCTTGACCTGCTTGAAAAAAAGTTTTTATCAAAGCACAGTGAACTTAGCTTATTATCCGATTTTTATAATTTCTGCGAATATTTTAATCGGATTTATCAAAAGACATTTTCTCCGAAAGACAAACGTATGATTGCAGCACAAAGCTATATAAACGCACACTTCACAGAGTCGGATTGTTTGACAAAAGCATTTGAAAACAGCGGTCTGTCACGGCGGCGCTTTAATGACTTATTCAAGAACTGCTTTGACATAACTCCGAACAGATATATAATTAATTTAAAGATTGACTATGCAAAAAAATTATTGCAAACCGAATACATTAATATATCACAAACCGCCGAGATATGCGGCTTTTCGGATATATATTATTTCAGCAAGCTGTTTAAAAAAGAAACAGGACAAACCCCCGCGGAATACCGAAAACATATTAATCAATTATTTTAAAATTTTATCCCTTAGCTCTGACTTCGACGATATTCCGAAGGGGTAACGCCGGTTGTCTTTTTAAAGTATCGGCTGCGGAAAATGCGCCGCCGTATGCTCTTGTCATACATTAAAAAGCAATCATCATATTATCGACAGAGATAACTGTTCCCTCTGCGGGAAATGCGTGGATGTTTGTCCTCAAACCGCACTCGAAATTTTCGGCACCGAGATGTCGACCGATGAAATATGCGAAATTTTATTAAAGGACAAAAAATTTTATGACGAAAGCGGCGGCGGTATCACTCTGTCGGGCGGTGAATGTTTATTGCAATCCAAAGCCTGTGCGGAAATTTTAAAAAATATGAAGTCAAACGGTGTTGACACCGCTGTCGATACCTGCGGCTTTGTAAGAAAAGAGGCAATTGACGATGTTATTTCCTATACCGACACATTTCTCTATGATATAAAGGCAATTGATGATAATGCACATATACACTGTACCGGTCAGTCCAATAAAATGATTCTTGATAACCTAAAATACATAGATGAACTTTCAAAAAAGACCGAAATTCGTATTCCGTATATTCCCGATTATAACGATAATCAGATAGGCAAAATCGGCGAGTTTTTATCGAAATTAAAGCACGTCAGCGCCGTAAGAGTTTTGCCTTATCACAATTACGCCATTTCAAAATATACCGCACTCGGAATTAAAAACACTCTGCCCGAGCGTATCCCGACTGATGCGAATATCAATACCGCAAAGAAAATTTTGAGTTCATTCGGTCTGATATGCAAATAAAATCTCTTTACCCCTAAGCAAATTATATACCGTGCTTAGGGGTAAAAAATTCTATTTTCGATTCATTTCATCGCACCTAATCAGCATCTGCATTGTAACCTCAAGTGCAATCAGCATATCGCACATTTATTACCTCGTCTTCGTTGTTCTGTTAATAATTGTATCTTGCAAACTATCTTTAAGCCGCACGAAATATTCCGAAAATCCCGTCACTCTTACTCTAAGATTTTGATGATTTTTCGGATTTGCTTTCGCGGCAAGCAAATCCTCTTTTGATACATATGTAAGCTGAAAGTGTACGCCACCGTTCTTAAAGTACGTTTCAAACATATTAACTGTCTTCTCAAAATTATCATCATTCTTTATAAGCTGCTCATCAAGCGAAATATTTGTGACTGTACTTCCGCAAGCAATCGCATGTTCATCAACGGCTGCAATCGAATTGAGCAGAGCCGTCAGCCCCTCTCTGTCTCTGCCTTCGCCCTGTTCAAGTCCAAATTTCAGATTATCGCCGTCATATCTTCCGTCAGGCGTTGCTTTTGTCTTATTTCCGAACCATTTATGATGTTCGTTATAGCCAACCAAGTCACCAACCAACCACTGATACCCAAACAAATTTTTCTTATCCTTAAGGTATTCATAAAGGCTGTTATAAAATCTTTGCGCAACAGAATTTGACGTTTCATCATCGTTGCCGAAGAATTTTGCAGTCTTTGAAATTGTGTTTTTAAGCTCCTCATATCCTATCCAATTCGATTTGACCGCGTTAACCAACTCGGTCATTGTTATCTTTTCTTCATCAAACACAAACTGTTTCACAACAGCAAGAGAATCAATTACATTAACTATTCCCAACAGCATTGGGGACGCAATTACTACATCACCGCCACCCTGAGTCAGGCTCTTTGCATTCTCAATGCAATCATTAAAGAATAAGCTTGAAATGTAATTCACATCTCTTGAACGGCACAGATTATATTTATTATCATAATCATAAACTATGTCCAAATCCGAATACAGTTCTCTCTCAAATACCTTATAAAACTCATCAAAAGATTTTATGTTTACTATTGCATCGGACTTTTTATGAAACAGTGTTTCAACACACCTCAGAACATTTCCTTTTGAGTTGCTGCCGCTAATTGCACCGAGGAACGCGGGCTCGTTACACCCGACCGTTGTGTACGATACCGCACGTTCATACGGGAACCCACATATTTCTGTATAGCATTTTATACGCTTTTCATCATTTGTAAAAGCAATTCTTTTATTCGGATCTTTACGCTCGCAATCCATCATAAATCTGAACACTTCGTGCGGCGTTTTCTTTGTCCATCTCAGTGTAATTTGGGGAATATAAGTCGGAAGTTCCATAAGACTCTCAACTATCAGTCTTGACACCTCGTTAAAACCATCCTCGCCGTTTGGCAGATATCCGCCGATACAAAAATGTGATTCAGCGCCGCGCGTAAACCTATAATCCGACGACGGGGTTGTTGCTTGTACCATCAAAAACAATTCTTGAAGATATTCTTTAGCTTCATCTTTGGTTAATACCCCATCATTTATGTCTTTTTTATAAAATGGCGTCAAATATCTGTCAAGCGTTCCTAAACTGTCCGGATCGGCACTGAAGCACAAATATATGGTCAAAATCGCCTCATAAAAATTTGACGGCTTATTTTCGGGTACATTCAAAAGTGCCTTCGATAATCGGCTTAGGTTACGCTTATATTCCGGATTTTCAACGGTTTTTGAAAACTCATCAGCTCTTTTGGAACATTTATGCGCCCATTTGACGATTACATTCGCAACAATTTTCAAATCGTTTAAAAATTCAACTTCATCTTTTGCGTTATGCTTAATCAACGATGCATCAATATCCGCAATAATACCTTTAATGCCTTTTGTCAGTACTTTTTTATAATCAGCCGTTGCGTGTTGCCATTCCATTGTTGACAAATTATTAATAGGTTTCAATAAAAATTGATTAACCACCTTTTGGGTTTCGATATGCCCGATTCGAGTAAAAGCATCGCCTACAACGCCGTTATTAAATCTGAAAAATCCCGTCATTTTTGAATATGGAGTTAATTTCGGCTCTTGATTCAATATGCATTCACAAAGTCTTTTTACTTCCATTTTTGATTTCGGTAAAAACAAATCTTCTCTGTCAAATTCCGTATCTATCGGGCTCACATACATTTCGCCGTCAAGTGTCAGTTCGGTTAGTTTTTCTATTCTTTTATTCATAGTCATCATCCTTTCGTTTTAAATAATTCTACATTTTAAAATCAAAAAAGTAAATGCATAAATTATCATTTTTGCACTTTTTTACACTCATTTTTCATTTTTGACTTGTTTTAATAAAATGTGTATGTTATAATTCCTATAAGGCGGTGAAGCATTATGTATAAAAACTTTTTAGACAAAGAAATTTATGTCACAAAATTAAACCGTATTATCTTCGTCGACAAAAATGAATATCCCGAAAAGAAAACAGATTTTGGAACCATGCTGTGTGGAAACGAGATAATTTTTCACTTTTCGGGTCACGCAACCGTATTTTTTGATGATAATGTTTTTGAAACAAAAGAAAACACAATAAGGTTTTTACCCGAGGGTAATACAAAACGCTATATAGTAGACCGAATCGAACGCGGAAACTGTATATTAATATCTTTTTGCACGCTCAAGCCCATATCAAACGAAGCTTTTGTTCTTGATGCATCAAAAAACAAAAAACTTCCGCAATTATTCAAAAAAGCGTTTTCTGTTTGGATAAAAAAAGAACCGGGATTTTATTTTGAATGCATTTCCATACTCTATAAAATCCTATCCGAATTACAAAGAGATACATATGCTCCGCCGAAAAAATATACACTTATAAAACCTGCAATAGATTATATAAATGAGAACTGTTGTACAAAAGATATATCAACGAATGATATAACATCTCTGTGTGGAATAAGCTATTCGTACTTCAGACAACTTTTTGTAGATTTTATGGGAATAACTCCCAAAAAATATATTATTTCGCTCAAGATTAATAAATCCTGTGAACTGCTGTCCGGAAATAAGCTCTCTATGTCCGAAATAGCTGAAAAATGCGGATTTGGTGAAAGCTATTATTTTAGCCGCCGGTTCAAAGAGTATATGGGAATGTCCCCAAAGGAATATCAAAAAAAGTATAAATCGTCAAAATAGTATGATAAAAAAAGATGTGTCACATAAAAAAATTTTTTTGCAATTCCCGCACCAATATGATAAAATATAAGTATAAGCAAGGAGATTCCGATGGATAATGAATTAAAAGACAATTTGATTAAAAGCGACCTCGAAGTGAGATATTACGAACACGTTAAGAAATTATTAGCCAATAAGAAAACTTTTGCGTGGATATTGAAATACAGTGCAGCCGAATGATTTCAGCACAAAAAGGATTGGAATTTGAAAATTTCGGCTCTTTGTCAACAGTTGGGATCAAAAAATAATGGAATTTTGGCTCTGTAATAAATTGTTGAGACGACCAAACAGAGCGCCGCAACACCTTTTCGGGGGCAATCCCTCATTTTGTGTAAACCTCAAATTTAGCTCCAAAATGATGATATA
>URAN01000079.1 GCA_900545865.1 uncultured Eubacteriales bacterium | reverse complement strand
TTTGCAAAATACGGTTGGAATATAAATTATAAACTTGCGTCGCTTACAGATACTTTGCCGCAATTTAATGAGTTTGGCGATTTTTCCGCAAATGAGTATTATTATCTCTACAACAATGAACTTTCAAAGGATATTGGACTTGATTTAAGCAAGTATGCCGAAAAAGCTGTAACGGTTGACATTTATCAGCTTCGTGAGGGTATGCCCGAAAAATTTTATCCCATAACCACCGCAAGAGGTATCGTTGTTAAATACGAAAACGAAATTATAGGAGCGTTTATAAGCACAGGACGGCATCAAGTTGAAAATGCCTGCAGCTTACCGGGAAAGAGCTTTGATGAAATAACAAATATGAGTTTTGCAGACTTTATTGTACCTCTGCTGAAATCCGAAGATGATATGAAATCAAAAACGCCCGAAGAAATCATTAAAATGTATTGTGAGGCTTTGAATGAAAAAGATGAAGACACAGCAATACAATGTATTGCAAAAACTACAATGTTCGGTGGGGTTACGTCGAACCTGTTAAATACGGAATTATATGACAGTATTCCGCATTTGCCGCTGACAAATAAAACCTTTGTTAAGGACGATGAAAGACGGATTGACAATATAAAATCAATTTCAAATGTGGAAATTAAACCCCATGATAATAAAAATTCAGACGAAAAGCATAAGTCTTATACGGTAACATTTGACGCCGAATATGTGCGGGAAGGAGCAATCTCAAACGGAAGTCAGTATTGGATATGCACTATGGTTTACGAATCTGACAACACCGGTTGGAAAATATCTTCTTTCGGGCATTGATAAAGAATTAGGAGGACAGTACAATGAAAAAACTATTATCAATTATTTTGGCAATTACAATTCTTTGCTCTATGGCAATAACTGCTTTTGCAGAAAAGATACAAAATTATGAATACATACTTCCGATGGAGTATACCAAGATTGAACGATGTCAAAACTGCTATATTGCTTATGATAAGCAGGATAAATGTGCAATTTATGACTTGAACGGTCAAAAACTTTCCGATGACTATGATTATATAGGTTCATTTTTCAACGAACAGGTTGCAGAGGCGAGAAGGGATACCCAATACTATATCATAAATCCTTACGGAGCCGTTCTCGGTAAATTTGATAAAAGGATAATAAATATATCGGAATATGTTCTTGTAAATCTTACGGATTCAAATGAGGACGGCAGACCGCTTTCGTATTTTGAAGGTGAATTCGGAGTGTATACATATACGGGTGAGCTTATCAAGACATTGCCATACGAAAAATTCAAGCCGTATAAAAATGCAGGGTTTGGAATCACATTTGAAGGCGGTCGTCTGCTGTTTAAAGAGGGTGAAAAGTGGGGCGCAGCTGACAGCAGCTTTAATACTGTTATCGAACCGATATATGATAAAATCTATCCGTTTGCAGATGCGGAAAGCAGAATTACAATCGCAATGACAAACGGCAAATACGGTCTAATTGACCAAGACGGAAATACTGTTGCCGATTTCATTTATAACGGGATATATCCGCTTCATAATGACAACGGAAAAATCAATGCATACAAAGTTACACAGGACTCGGCACAGGAAACTGTCCGATACGGTCTTTTAGACAAATACGGAAAAATTATAAAACAGCTTGATGAATCAGAGCCGCAAACGTTATATGAAGATTACAAACTGATAAAGGTATCGAAAAAAAACAATCGTGATGACAGGGAGCAATACGAATATTTATACGGACTTATCGGCTATGACGGAAATATTGTAATTCCCGTTGAAAATACAAACATATGGAGAATATCCGAGGGGATTGTTTCTGTTCAAAAATCATATGATCGCTGCGGATATTATGACATAAGCGGCAGGGAAATTACCGATTTTAAATATAGAATGGTATCGCAATTTTCGGAAGGGTTAGCATTTGCGTCAAGCTGCATCGGTGATAAGTGGACACACGAGGTTATAAACCAAAACGGTGAGGTTATGTTTAATCCAAGCGATTGGTCAAACGGCTTTTACGGCGGTATAGCTCAAATTGAAGCAGGTAAATTCATTGACACAAGCGGAAAGGTCGTTATTGATAACCCAAAATGGAAACCGGCTTCGGAATCCGGACTGAATTGGTGGAGCTATAAAGATGACGGCAGATTTATTGTTTCGGACGGTGAAAACTACGGCGTTGCAAAATATACCGGATTTATTTCACCGTGGGCAAAAGATTCGGTCGCAGTGGCTGAAAAAATAAACCTGATTCAGCCGAGTGAAAACTACAACTATACGGCGTTCATTACACGTGAGGAATTTTGCGAGCTTATATTTAACTACATAAACAACTTTTCCGATGGTTTAACTGCTATTTATGCAAAAAATCCTTTTACCGATACGGATAATGAACATATTGAAGTGCTGAATGCATTGGGCATTGTCAAAGGAAAATCCGAAACGGAGTTTGCTCCGAACGATTCGCTTACACGCGAAGAAGCCGCAGCCATTCTTTATCGTTTGATAAACAAAATATATCCCGGTTGGGATGCGACGGCGCAATACTTTGATTTTGCTGACAGCGGGCAAATTTCCGATTGGGCAATGAATGATATTCAAGTCATCTGCAATATGGGTATTATGCAGGGCATTGGCGATAACAGATTTGCTCCAAAGGGGTTATATACCACCGAACAGGCTGTTGCAACGCTTGTGAGAGTATATAATAATTTTTCAAAATCAAATGATATATCAAACGCCGAGAATTTGTCTTACAGCCAAATAGAAGATTTGCAAGAGTCTGTAAACAGCGGTCATTTTCCGTGGCGGCTCGACTATAAGCAAGTCATTGCCGTATTTAGCGGCAATGAGCCTTTCTTTAATAAAATTACTCGATAGCAATTTTGACTCCTGCATTAATATAAATTGATTATATTTTTTAATACGCACTCGGTCTTGCCGCAAAACCGAAGCCGCTGTTTGTTGTGATAACGACATTATTCCCGCCGCTTGATGAGTTGATAACAAGAATGTTCCCGGCAGCGTCCTTTCCGCCAGCGTCCTTTCCGGCAACGATTCCGACGTGAGATAAATCACCGTAAAAGGATAAATCTCCCGTTTGAGTGCTGCTCCAAGATATTCGGCTGCACTTTGCGATTTGCTCTTTGATTTTTGGAGTGGGAGCAGAGGAAACAGAGGTATTCACTCTTGTTTTCAGTGCATTGTTAGGTTGCTTTGGTGTGTTCCGTACCTCTGAAATATTGCCACTTTGAGGTGTATGCGGTGTATCTGCGTTTTGATTTTGCCTTGTTTTCACTTGCTGACGGTGCTGTTTTAACTTATTTTCCGCAAACTGTTTACCTTTTTGGTAAACAGTATCAACAGCGGAACAGTAGGTGTTTTCAACCTGTTTGGTTGCTTCAACTTCGGCTCGCTGCGGCTGCTCCGTCTGCCGTGCGGCAAGCGAGCCTGTTGTAAATATTTCAAGTGATAGTGCGAGGTCTTGTGTCTCATAATCCTTTTCAAAGTAAATGCAACTTTAAATTCTACTGTTGCATTTACTTTGAAAATTAACTTTTTTAAAAAAATTTGAAAAAAATTGAAAAAAAGGGTTGACAAATACTTTGAAACGTGGTATACTATCAGAGTTGCAGCAATACGAGAGAGTTTTGCAAAACACAATTTAATACGGAGGGGTTCCCGAGTGGCCAAAGGGGGCAGACTGTAAATCTGTTGCTTCTTGCTTCGGTGGTTCGAATCCACCTCCCTCCACCAGAACGACAAGCACTTTCGTACTTGTCGTTTTTATTTTTTCTATTTTCATTATTCACTGTTATTCACCTTTCGCTATCCCTTCTGTCTTATCCTATCATAATTTTGCGCCGCCTTATTTGACACATATCGGACGGTTTGACCGTATTATAATACGAAAGCTGAATTACTCTTTTGGCTTTCTGTATCAAAATCACTGTATCGGGTGCATAATTCATTGCGCCTAAGACGGAAAGGAAATGATTTATCAATGCCATTCAAAAACGAAACCGCACCGATAGCTGCGCCTATGGTGGGGTATATGTATGTTCCGTTTCAGCTTACGGAAATGCGCAACATCTACAGCCCGGAACAAGCACTGGAAAACGGAACGGTTTTTCCGATTTTAAACAAACCTCTCGGCGTTTACGGAAACCAGTTCAACGGCGAGAAAATATTCGATGAACAAAGTTCGGAGGTGTCAAAGAATGGATAACGCACGAAGCGAGCTTTTGAAAAAGCTGAACGCCTATGCGTTCGCGGCGTATGACTGGAACCTATACCTTGACACGCACCCGGACGAGGCACAGGCGATTGCAATGTTCAAAAAGATGTCCGATAAGGCAAACGAGCTTAAAGATGAGTTCCAAGCCAAATACGGACCTCTTACCGCGGCGGCAAACACCGATGAGAACCAATGGTCGTGGCTCAATGCCCCGTGGCCGTGGGAAAATATGTAAGGAGGGCAAAATATTATGTGGCAATATCAAAAACGATTACAATATCCGGTAAACATCAAAGCAACCGACCCGAGGCTTGCACAGCTTATAATAGCCCAATACGGTGGACCGAATGGAAACTGTTTGAGTAAATTCCTTACTTCCAAAAAACACATTTGATTGTTTTTCCGTCCTCTCCACCCTTAACAATTTCCTTGAAAATAGTCCTTGCCACCTTGTTTTTCTCAACATTACTTACATTTTCGTCTTTCAAAACTTCTGTTAATCTGCGAAGTTCTTTCTTGTTTATTTTTGCAACTGCTCTTGGTTGTTCTTCAGCCTTTTTTTCCCTCATTAAGGCTTTTAAATTTGCAATTTCATCAAGTAGGCTTTTTTTATTCGCCTTATATTCCTGAAGAGTATCTACACCATCCTCGTAAGCCAATTTGACACGATCCAAACGAATTTCTAATCGTTGTATCTGAGTTGAAATAATTAAACTTTCATCTTCTGTTTCCACACGCTCAATAGTTTCAGGTTCAGCAAATGCAAGTTTTACATTTGGAAGTGCCACATCAGATAATGCATTTAAAACTATCCCATCTAACTTAGATGTTTTTATGTATCCAACACCCTTGCAAGTTCCTCTGCTTCTGTTAGAGCATCCATAAAATCCACCTTGATTAGACAATACGGCACCGCACTTTTCACATCTAACGATTCCTACCAACCAATGAGACAATTCTTTTCTGTCAGGATCATAATACTTTCTGTACTTTGCTTTTTGTTCTTTCATTATTTCCTGAACTTTATCCCATGTTTCGATATCAATTATAGCTTCGTGTGGTCCATCTGTTATAATAGCTGTTGTTGCAGTATAATTTCTTGATAACTTTCCATCAGGATTCCAACGAGTTTTGCCTATGTATACAGGGTTGTTCAGCCAATATTCAACGGTTCTGTTTTCAATTTTGTTTCCTCTGTGTGTCCTTACTCCCATAGCATTTAAGGCTTTTGCAATAGATAAAAACCCTTTGCCACCTGCATAGTCATTGAAAGCCTTTCTGATTACTTCCGCTTCTTCAGGAATTATAACAAATTCATTGTTTTCTACTTTGTACCCAAAAGCAGGAATTGAAAGAACTCCTCCTCTTTTGGCTTTTTCGGTCATTCCTCGTTTAACCTCTTCCGCAAGGTTGATGCTGTAATATTCGTCCATTGCTTCAATCATTGCTTCAAACAGGATTGACATCTTGTCATCACCCACATCTTCACTGATTGAAACAACGTCAATATTCAGGTCTTTTCTGAGCATGGACTTGTAAACAACACTGTCTTCACGGTTTCGTGCAAATCTGCTGTATTTCCAAACAAGTATTACATCAAAGGGCTTTGGTTTGCGTTTAGCAAGACCAATCATTTCATTAAATGCAGGTCGCTTTGCCGCATTTCGTCCGCTTATACCTTCATCTAAAAATATAAATTCCTTGGGCAATAAAATTTGATTTTTTTCGGCATAGAGTTTTATTTTTTCTAACTGACTATCAGGACTGAACTCAACCTGATCTTCGGTAGAAACTCGTATGTAAGCTGCCGCTGTTTTCACTGATAATTCCTCCTTCCCGAAAACGGCAACTATTTATTCATACAATAATTATAGCAACGCCGCTTTTTGAAATCAAATTTTTTGAGTTGTTATTTTTCGTTTGTAATATTCGCTCAATGCTCGTGCCTCCATATTCTTTTTCCAGTGTTCTGTTTCATTTTCGTTTAACCTCGATATCTTGATATTCTCTTCGTTTCCGTTATCTATGTAGAGTTCAACTTTAAATTCATTCATCAATACCACCTCTCATAATTTTATGTTTTAATTCCAAATTAAATAACAATATACTTTCTGCGTTTAAGCAAAAAACGACCGGCATAACCGATCGGTAAAATATAAAAGCGACCGACTTTCGTCAGCCGCCATTTGCATATGATATTTAGATTTATTACTTTGTGTTGTTTATAACACTACTTAAACTTTATACACCTTTAGATTGAAACAAATCCATCAATCTATTATTGAATTTTTTCTTAATTTCTCTCAATGCTTCTATGTTGCCATAATCAAAATTGTATAAATAACGTTCATCCTCTTCTGTAAATGCAATTTTCTCAAATTGCTCTGAGAATTTTTGCTTTGCTTTTTCAATAAGCAGAGAAATAAATTTCGTTTTATCTTCATATTTAAGTGGCTGGAACTCACAAACCAAATCAAATCTTGTCTGCAATTCAGGAGGTATTGTTTTTTTATATTCCGATTCATTGCGTATGTTTGATGTGAATATAATTATATATCCATTCAAATCGTATTCTCTAGCCAATGAATCAGTGAATTTTCCTTCTTCTAGCAATTCTAAAAAATACGAAAATACAGGTCGAGTAGTTTTTTCAAACTCATCACACAATAAAACTCCTACTTTGCTTTTTTTGATTTTCTCACTTAGTTCGCCGTGTTCACAACCAATGTAACCTGCAGGACTTCCTATAAGACTATTCAAAGCATCTTGGCTACTGTAATTTTGAAAATTAATCTTTGCCAAATACGGATTGGAAATGTCCGCTCCATATAATTTTTCGGAAATAATCCTAGCCACTTCTGTTTTTCCTATTCCAGAAGGTCCAAATAAAAATATAGATAAAACTTTTTGTTCTTTAACTTTATTTAATAAAGAGAAACTTTTTACTGCATACTTGAACTTATCTTTAAAATTTTTATGTCCAACAAGGTTGTGTTCAAATTCATCAATAAACGAATTTAATTCCTCATCTGTTAATGATACAACCGTTTTTATTCTTTCGTCCGGTGTTATTTCGTCATCGACAATTTCTATATCTTCTAATAATTTTGTTATTTTCTCTTGTCCTTCAAAATACAATGGAAAATATTCAATAAGCACATCAGCTTGCTTCGTTTGGATGATAATTCTAATGTTATTATATATATTCAGTAAAGTCTCAACTAAATATATTAAATTTTTATTATTTTCAATGGCATATGCAATCGACGTAAGATCCATCAAAACTAACTCTTGTGCCTTATTTAATTTATCCATTTCCTTTCTCAAATCGTTCGCTTGAGAAAAAGTTACTAATGGAATATCTTTTTTCTTCGCATATTCACTTATTGCATTAAGAGAATCTACATTATCGTAGGTGAAAACAGCGTTCCTTGAAAATATAGGTTTTGATTCAGAGTTTTCATCATCTTGATCATCTTCAGCAATTAAAGGTTCAGTCTGAAAAAATAAGTTTGAAAATCTATCCAAAGCTTCCACGGAAATGCTTTCATGTACAACAACTGTTGTATTTTCATCCATTTCTCTGAGATTTATATATGCCGAATGTAAGTTTTCAGGATTTGACCTCAATAGATATATCAAAGCTGTTATATCTACACATGCTTTAGAATCAATCTTTAGCTGTTCTAATGTTTCTCCAAATACAAAAGGATGCACATCGTACTTATCTTGAATCTCGCGTAGCTGCTCTGTATTTTTATATGTATATAAAGTATGTAATTCCATAGAATCAACCTCGCTTCAGGTTAAGTAACCATAGTCCAATTTTGTTCCACCAATGTATTTTCTTCATTGGCTTTTCTTCTAAAGTAAAAGCAACATCTTGTATAACGGCTAAAACGTCCATAAAATGATAGCTATTATTTGATGTTATTTTTTCTTTTGCAGGATTTGGCAATGTATCGCTCTTTATAATTTTTTCTTCTTCTGCTTTAGATCCTACATCCTGAAAATATGTATACGTGTTAGTCGATATGGACTTTTCATCTACAACACCTTTATATACTCCAACCAAAGATACATGTCCAATTAGCAAATCATTAATATTATATTTATTTTCGAATTCTGATTGTATATCTAATGGGATTTTTATGATGATTTCATTAGTTTTGCCGTCATCGAGAGTAATTTCCCCTTTCAACACATAAGCATAATCCTGAAGCATAGAGTTTACTAAATTATTAACTTCCATGCCTTCGACTCTAAATCCTTTTAATGCATCACGACGTAACACAAGAAATTGGCGGAGACTTTCTTCGTCTAAAATTTCTAATTTTACATTATCAATCTTTGTTAGATCACCTTCTGACAAGTCATCAAACGATTTAAATGAGTTGCATTGCTCAATTATTCTTCTTAGTAATATAGATTTTGTTGTTTTTACATCTAATGTTTCTACCACTTTTGACGAAGAAAAAGAAGTTTCTTTAGTCTCTGCTGAGATTGATGACTTAATTCCATCCAAAAAAGTTTTCGTCCCTTGTGCGGATAAAGATGCTGTAAAACCATATGTTTCTTCAAATGATTTCAAGTTATCTTTTTCTATTTTTGTCAATATAACATTGTTTATCATCATTGCCATTTCATAAACTTTAGTAAAATTTAAATAGTATATTGTAAAATCTTTTGTAGCCAATATTAACCCCCCTAATATTACATATTCTCCAACAAATCCTCTATATTACATCCAAGTGTTTTTGAAAGTGCAAGAAGGGTTGTTGTTGCTGCCTTATTTATATCCTTTGCTTTGAGTTCATACTGTTGCAAAGTTCTTAAATTTACTCCTGATTTTTCGGCAAGTTCTCTTTGGGAATATCCGATGTTTTTGCGAAGCTCCTGTAATTTGGTTGTTGTGGTTTTTCTCTCAATTATTGAATTTACCACATCAACAAACTTTTCTTCCGATGCTTCGTGGAGTGTGGGATAAAGTTTTTCAATTTCGTTTGCAGATATATACTGAAAAATATCTTTGAAAGTTCTTCTGGTACGCCATTGGTAGTAAGCAACAATCCAACCGCACCAATATTCGGGAGAACAATCATACTCAGTCTGCACTTCCGGAAGTTTTTGCTCAATTCCTGCTTTTATAATTATTTCGTAAACAAGCTCGGTTCCTGACAGCCCTGATATGATTTTAGGCACACCGTTTCCAAACTGTGTTGCATATCCGGTGGTTATGAATAAGTCAAAAAATTTCTGCAAGCTCATTTTGCAAGCGTTTACGGCATAATCAGCCGCCTCGCCGAGATTTCGCATTGCATCATCTAAATATTGTTCATCGTAAGCGTACATCATCAGATGTTACCTCCTCACGAATAATATCTCTCATAAACAGTCCATTTATATCTTCTTTTTCAAGCTCGGCATTAAAAGCCTCTCTTGCTTCATCATCTCTCGATTTACGCTTTGCATAATAAATTATGTTGTCGCAAACCTCATAAGATACAAATTTAATCTCATCAAACGACTTTTTGCTTTTCAAAACAACTTGTTCACCGAGCTTTCCGAGTCGCATAGCGTAAGATAACTGATTAAGTGAAATTTCATTGTTGACAAACGCTCTTGCAAATGAAAAATAGGAATCATCTGCACGATAACCAATAATCACATCGCAGCCATCTGTGTCAGGCATAAAATGTTCAATAAGCCATTCACGACCACGTTTCATAACCGGGGTTGATAAACGAACCTTTCTGTTCTTCATCAAAATTGCAAGCCAATGTAAAATGGTATATTCATCTGAAGAAAGATTTAACACTTTAAGGCTTGATAAATCAATCTCGTATTTATTTACAAAGCCATCAACATCTTCGGTACAAGCCCATTCTTTTGCTAGTTCAATATGCTCTGTGCAATAAAAACCTCTGCCGTAATCGTTATAGGTTTTACCTTTACCAAACTGCGGGGTTTCAATTATTTCAGGTGAGCCGTGATATATTGTTAATTTACTCATAGTTACACCTCTCATAATTCTGTAGAGTTATACATTTATATTATACTCCCACAGAAGTATTTTGTCAAGACCTCTGTGGGAGTGTTTCTTTTCTTCTTACCGTGAAAAGTTAAGAAAAAGGGTTAGGACACGACAAAT
>URAN01000078.1 GCA_900545865.1 uncultured Eubacteriales bacterium | reverse complement strand
GAAAGTTCCTTTCACGTTAAGCCTCCGGCGGATTTAATTGCCCGTGCAAAATTTTCTTCGCGTTCGCTCAGAAATGCACATGGGCGTAATAATCTCTTGTCATTCCTTGCCCTGCTGATAAGAGATGGTTTATTTACTTTTTGTGCCGACACAGGGCGGCGGAATGGAGATTATTATGAGAATAAAAAAATTGATTATCGGACTTATGACCGCCGCGCTTATGATAAGCGGATTCGGCGGAGTATCTTTTGCCGAGACTTTCGGCGGCGGATATTCGATAGATGTTTCATCGGATATGTTCGGAAACATTTTTTATGAAAGAGATGTAAAATTTACACAGACTTTTAAATTCCCGACCGATAAATCCGTTGTTGTCATAAACAAGGTGGTTGACGATGAGGGGATAGTTAAAGATGAGAATTTGAGCCGTATGAACCTCGGCGCAAATACCGCGCGGAAAGTCGAATACAGTGTCGGCGCCTTAAATTACGGCGTTTATACGCTAAAGACAATGATGTACAGTATCGATAACGTGTATCTCGGCGGCGTTGATACCGATTTTTCGGTTGTCAAGCCTGCGAATACGGTAAATGACGAGGTGGGCATACACGTTCTTTTTTCAAACGAATCATCATATATGCCGCGACTTTCCGATATTGTTGAGCTTTATAAAAAGACAGGATTTTCATCATTCCGCGATAGCGGCTGGACGTGGAACGAGATTGAGCGAAATAAAGGCACATACAGCCTTAAAACGTTCTTCAGAAACGAAAAGGCGTTGATTTCGGACGGCGGACATTCGATGCTGTTGACCCTAAGCCACGGGCACGATGCGTATACGGGTGCGTATAACAGGTTTGCGACCACCGAGACTGAGCTTGAAGGGTGGAAGAATTATTGCAAGAATCTTGCGCTTTTGACAAATGATACAGATGTTTCGTTCGAGGTGTTTAACGAGTTCGATATGAAAGCCACGCCGCAGGAGTATTTTCCCTTGCTTAAATACGCATACGAGGGCATAAAAGAGGGAAACCCAAACGCAAAGCTAATCGGAATGGTTACTTCGTATTGTAATTTGAACTTTATAAAGACGGTTATCGGACTTGGCGGCGACAAGTATCTTGACGCGATTTCGGTTCATCCTTATACGTGGTCATACACGCCCGAACAGTTTGAACTTATGGATAAAATCAAGTCGGTGCGCGATTATATGGACAACAACGGTATGAAAGACAAAGAGCTTATCATAACCGAGCTTGGGTATTACGGCTTTGTCGGCAGGGAACAGCAGGCGTCAAATTATGTTCGCACGCTTGCGCTTAACAAAACCTGCGGCGTTGCGGATAAGTTTTACTTTTTCAGATACGCGGCTGCACCCAAAGACACGATACACGAGGATTTCGGGCTGATATGTGGAAGCTCGGACAACACTCCGTTCGCCGCACATCAGGCGATTCCCGCGCTTTCGAATTATAATTCGATTATGACGGGTGCGCAATACGAAAAGACGATTGCGGACGGGTGTTATCAATATAGGCTAAAGAACGGAAAGCACTGTATTATGCTTTGGAGCGACACGCCCAAAAACGTAACGCTGAATCTCGGTGTGTCGGCGGTGACTCTCGGCGATATGTACGGAAACGAACAAACGCTTGTGTCACAGGGTGGCGAATACACCTTTTCGGCAACAGCGAACATAAGCTATATTATGGGGGATTTCGGTTTGGGCGAGATTGTGCAAAGCCCGACATATATAAGCCTTGACACGGCAATAATAAAGAATACAAATAACGGATTTTCAAAATTGAATATAAGCGGCACGGGCATAGGCTGTGCTGATGATATAGATGTGAGTGTGTCCGAGAATGTTGCGGTATACAAAAAAGATGCCGAAAGCGGAGCGGAGCTTGGCTTTTTGAATATGTCGGACAAAGACGGATATGCGGAATTGACAGTTAAAAATGACGTTGCTGTCGTATATTCGGGCAGGGTTCTGATTCAAAAACAATGCGGCAACAATGTGATATACGACAGCCGCACGGACGGCTATCGACAGAATTATCACAACGGAATATATAACTGTGAAACAGACAGCGGAAAGGCAATCTTGATATTCGACACGGCGAATAAGTATGTGTTCCATACCGTGTCATCAGCACCTTTTACGGCAACATCCGATGTGATAATCAATGCAGATGTTAAAATCCAGAGTACCGCAAACGTTGTCCTGTCCGTATCCGACGGCTCGACCGATACCGAGGTTGTGAGGGCGGACGAGAGCGGCGCATTTATGTGCGGCGGCGCTGCCGCGGTTCAAAAGACCTATGTTGCCGATACTTGGTATAATATTGAGTGTGTATACAGCACTTCAAACAAGGAATTTAAGATTTATGTTGACGGAGAATACATAGGTGAAAAATCGGGCGTTGGATTTTCGGGCGGCATAAAAGGCTTTTCGCTTAAAGCGACTTCCGCCGCCGACAGCGAGGTATATCTGAACAATTTAAGAGTATCAGAATACGAAAGCGGCGGTATGACTATAAAGTCCGCCGTTGTATCGGATGATAATTCATCGATAGATGTTGAGTTTTCGGACGCGATAAGCACTGATGAAGATTTGTCGGCATTATCGGTTGCCGATGAAAACGGCGATTTGATTCCGATAGGAAACATAGAGCGCATAAGCGCGGCGAGATACAGAGCCGAGTTTTACGAACCGCTCGAATCGAATAAAATGTACACGGTGTTTGTCGGCGGTGTGATAAAAGGCGGCGCAAATATAGTGTGCAGCAGGGACGAAATTTGCGTATATTCAAACCCGACAGGGTATCTTCCGACAGTGACGGCGATATATTCACGGGATGCTAAGATAAGAACGGCGGCGAACCGTTTTTCGCCGACAGGCGGCATAGTTGCCGAATTCTCACGGCCGCTCGGTGATAATTTGAATTTTGAGGATTGCTTTGCTCTGACCCGAGGTGACGCGGCGGTCGAAAAGACCGTTGAATTGAGCAAAGATAAAAAGAGCGTTATCATAACGCCGTCCGTGCCGCTCGGCGAGGGCGAGGAGTATGTTTTGAGCCTTTCGGGGCTTGAATCGTGTGATGGAATACCGTTTGACGACAAGAGTTTGAAATTTATTGCGCAGAGCGGTTATACAAAGACGGCGGACAGCACGGTGAACGCGTCAGAGTTTTCGGTAAGCGGTGATTATGCAAGCGGCAGGGTTACAATAAAGGGAAAAACCGATGTTCCGAACGATACAGTGACGATAATGGCGACAAAACCCGACAGCACCGAGTATAACAAGGACACGATTGCGGCAATAAGAGAGGTCACGTGCGGTGAAGGCGGCGAGTTCGAATTTTCGTTCACGACTGATAAGGTTGCCGGTGAATACAAAATCTTTGTGAACAGCCTGTCCGCAAAGAACAAAAAGGAAAAAGGGCTTGTGTTCAGAAACTTTCTGCCCGAAATTCGGGTGAGCCGAAAGGGAGCGGCGGTGACAAAAATGTCGGAGTTAAAGACGGGCGATGATATAGACGTGTATGTCGGCGGCTTTAATATGACGGCGGATTTCGGCGGATATGTTATGCTTGCCCAATACGGCGGCGGTGTTTTAAAGGACGTTCAATGCGTTGACGCGTCACGGAATTCGACCTATGTTGGTTCAGAGGTCAATATAAGCGCCAAAGTCGCGGACGGAGTTGAAAGAATAAAGGTTATGTATCTTACAAAGCCGAGCAATGCGCCCGTTTTTGCCGCATATGACATAAAATAACAAGCCGAAGATTCGGATAATGAAAGCAGGTGTGATAAGATTGGTATATTATGCGATAAAATTAAAATCGATTCCGCGTATTGAGTTTGCGTTTTCGGTCGAAACGAACAAATACAAAAATATTATATCAAATCGCAAAAAGCTGATTGAGACATCATATATAGCGAACGGCGGTTTTTGGTCGGAATTTGAGGGACGAAAGTATAAGATAGAGGGTAACACGGTGTGCCTTTATATGCCCGATATGGAGGTCGTAAATTACAGCGAAAACGATGATTATGTACGAATGCTCGATGTTGCGTTTTATGTTGACAAAATGGATTATGAGAGCTTTGAATGCGTCTCAAAAAACGATTGGAATACGGTCAAGGATAAATATTCCGACTATATAATCATTCCGTTTAAGATGAAGTTTGAGAATATGAACGAAAGCATTGTTAAGGCGTTTTATACAATTATACAGCTTCAGAGCAAGTCGTCTGTCGGCGGAGAGCTTTTAAAGATTGCCGAATGGTTTAGGGTGCTTTCGCTTATAAATGACGAAGCGCGGCGGCTGTTGTCGCTGGACTTTGAATACTCAAACTCAATGGTGTACTTGCGAAAGATTGAAAAGTATGTACAGAATAATTACAGCAAGAGGATAACCCTCGGCGATGTTGCAAAAGAGGTCGAAATTTCACAGAGCTATCTGTGCAGGATTTTTAAAGAAAACCTAAACGAAACTTTTGTCAGTTATCTTAATAAAACGAGGGTGAACAAAGCGCGTGAGCTTTTGAATGTGAACAAGGAGCTGAAAGCGTCCGAGATTGCCGAAAAGGTTGGGTTTTGCGACCTCAGATATATGAATAAGATGTTTAAGAGATATTACGGAATAAGCGTGAGGGAATGTCGGCGGTTGGATAATGAGCTGACGCTGTTTCATAAAAAGCCGTGGGATGCCGAGGAACTTAGCGGTGACATATACACCACGGAACAGCACGCCGCCGAGGAAGAAGATTAATTAAAATGCAAAATGCGGGGCGGTTCCGAGCCGTCCGTCGGCAAACGGCGCTGATTAGACGCTGATTATAAGGAGAAAATGCAAAAATGAATGAAATCTATGTTCCGTTCGGAGCACAACACAATATCGAAAATGACGATACGGTCGAAATACTGCGCCGTATAGGGGCAAAGAGGGTCTTTGTCACACCCGTTGTCAGAATCCCGTTTCAAAAATGCGAAAAAAGGACGGAGTTACTCAACAGAATGAAATCTCAAATTGCGTTTTTTAAAGAAAACGGATTTAAGGCAGGGGCGTGGAGTTGTTCGCTCGGTTACGGCGGCGAGGTCGAACACTATACCAAAGAATCGGCGCAGGGTTTTATGCGCAGAGTCGGCGTGAACGGTTCGGCCGCTGATGACGCGTTTTGCCCGAGCGATAAGAATTTCACAGCGGCAATGTGTTCGATTATCCGCGACCTTGGCGAAACGGGCGCGGATATGATAATGCTTGATGACGAGCTGACCTTGACGGCGGTGTCGTCTCTCGGCTGTGTCTGTGAAAACCATATGAAGATGTTCAACGAGAGGGTCGGCGGAAATTTTAAAACGACCGATATAAAAGACATTGTGTTTAGTGGCAAGCCGGGCAAATACCGTGACGCGTGGCTTGACATTACGGGCGAAACTCTGATTGATTTTTGCAAGAGCCTGCGCGATGCCCTTGACGAGGTTGACCCGAATATCCGAATGGGATTTGCCTCGGGGTACACCTCGTGGGATTTGGACGGCGTTGATGCAATCACGCTCACAAAGGTTTTAGCAGGCGGCACAAAGCCGTTTTTGCGCCTGACGGGTGCGCCGTATTGGTTTTCGGCGCGCAGATTCGGAAAACAGCCGCTTGCAAACATAATCGAAACGTGCAGACAGCAATACGCGTGGTGCAAAGATGAGGATATTGACCTTTTCACCGAGGCTGACGTTTTTCCGCGGAGCTGTTTTTATACTCCTGCCGCGATAAGCGAAGCTTTCGACATCGGAACAAAGCTGTCGGATTCGTGCGATGTTTTAAAATATTTCACCGATTATATTTCGTGGCACGAGAGGGGCTATATAGACGCGCACGAGCGCAACCGCGGCGTTTATGATGACATATCAAAGTATTTTGATAACAAAAATGCGGTCGGAATACGGGTGTATTCAAAGATGAAAACCGTGAGAGATGCAACCCTGTCCGAAACATTCCAAAACGCGGCGGATATTTCGGACAGGTGGTATAAGCATACGCCGATAATTCCGTGTGTGAACGCGATTCCCACAACCTATTGCGGCGGCGAATACCCCTCAATAGCATTTGGCGAAAACGCGAGGGGTTTGGATGAGGACGCATTCAAAAACGGAATGATAATCGATATTTCCGCGGCGGAGATATTGCAGGAGAGCGGTATAGATGTCGGCTTGCGTTCGACAGAGCCGAAACGCATTTATCAAGAGCGTTTTGACGATTATGACCTTACATTCAACTTCTATTGCGACAAGGGTTCGTATAAGATTGAGGCTGACGAAAAAGCAAAGGTTTTGAGCCGCCTTTCGGGCAACGGCTTTGAATCGCCCGGTGCGTATTTGTATGAAAACGTGAACAAACAACGGTTTTTGGTGTATGCGTTCAATGCGTATGACGCGCTTTTGCATAGCGGATTCCGGCTTGCGTACGGACGAGGCAGACAGCTAAACGATGCGGTCGATTGGCTATGCGGAAAGAGATTGCCTGCTGAGTGCAATAATATTCCGATGCTTTATAGTATCTGTAAAGAGGATGAAAAATCGGTTTCACTCGGCTATCTTTTGTGTACCGAGGATGAGGCGTTTGACGTAAGCGTTAGGATAAACGTTCCGTTTGACCCGAACAGCGTTAAGTTTATAAACTGTAAGGGAAAAATGTGCGATGACGGCAATGCTGTAATCGAGCATATTAAAGGATTTGGCTTTGTCGGCATAGCGTTTGACAAAAAATAAAGGTTTCGAGACCTTTAACAATATGACATAGAAATTTATTCGGAAAAGAGTAGTTAGAAAAATGCAATTCATTTTACTTATTTTAATAACCGCGGGATGTCTTTCTCTGCAGGACATATCGAAAAAATGCTACAGCTGTGTCGGTGACAACAAGAAAATGGGGATATATACATATTATTTTATATCCGTCTTGGTGACAATGACTGTGTTTGTGGTGAACCTTAGCGGCGATATTTTTTACGAGCCGATAATGCTTCCGTATGCGGTTGGCTTTGCGATATGCTATTTCGCCGCGGTTTTGTTCACTCTAAAGGCAATAGAGGTCGGAGCTCTGTCGCTGACATCGCTTATTATCTCGTATTCTCTGCTTATTCCGTCACTGTACGGATTGGTGTTCCTGCACGAAGAAATAAGCACGATAAAGGTTGTCGGGATTATAATGCTGTTTGTATCGCTGTTTTGTGTTGAGTCGGGGAAAAGAGACAAAAACGGTAATACAAAAAAACATGACGTAAGTATAAATAAAAAGTGGTATGTTTATGTTGCACTTGCGTTTGTCGGAAACGGCCTGTGCAGCACGCTGCAAAAGGCGTATCAGCTGCACAGCGGCGGAAGAGGAAAGTCCGAGTTTATGCTGATTGCCCTCTGCATAACGGCGGCCGCGTTTTTGGTGTTGAGAATTGTTCATTCGGATACCGAGAGAGGTTTTTTGCCGACAAGGACAAACGGCGGCTGGTTCGGAATCGTTTCGGGGCTGTGCAACGGCATTGTTAATTTGCTTATAATGATGCTGTCGAATCAGCCTGCATCGGTTGTCTATCCGAGCATTTCGGCAGGTTCAGTTGTCCTGACAATCATAACCGCAAAATTGTTTTTTAAAGAAAAGTATACGAATATCCAGAATTTAAGCTTTATAATCGGCGTTTGTTCGATTGTGTGCTTGAATATATGATTAAGAATGAAAATGGAAAATGGAAAATTGAAAACGGAACACAAAATGCAATGTATGCAAAAATATAGGGTTCCCGAAAAATGAGGGTTGTACCCGAAATTTTTTGGGAAGAGGAAACGCCGCGGCGCAGGCGATGAATTTTATCGTGATAAAATTCGAGCAAGCAAAGTGAGCGTTGACGATGTAGGGGATGGCGTCCTCGACATCCCGCAAAAACCAACAAATATCAATAAAATCACGCAGATAACCGCACAAAAATATAAAATATTATGAATTAAACGCCCGAAGCCCTGTTCCGTCTGCCGCTCCAGGACGGCAATGTAAATATTTTATATTTTTGATTAGGGGTGGTGAATCCGTGTGGTTACCCACAGGAACCAACAAACAATATTTTAAAATTATCAAAAAAATATATAAACCAAAGGAGATAACTATTATGATAATACCGAGGGTGAAATGTGCAACATACAAAGACGAATACATTAAATTTGACAAACTATCGATTTCGGGAGATGAAAATGCAGTAAAATTTGTGACGGAATATCTTTTGATGTTTTACGATTTCAATATCGGCTGCGAGGAATCACGGGATTGCGCGAATTTAATCTTATCAAAGAATCCGAATCTCAAAAAGAACGAATACAAAATGACGGTTGAGAAAAATGTCATTATTGAATACAGCGGTAAGGAAAGCCTGAGAAACGCGTTGGCGACATTGATTCAATCGGTGGTGAAAGACGGCAACGGTTTCAAAATCAGGTATCAGGCGATAAATGATTATTCCGATTGCGGATACCGCGGCGCAATGATAGACTTGGCAAGAGGTTTGCCCGATTTTGAAAGGCTCAAAGAGGATATAAAAAGGCTGTCTTTGGCAAAGTGCAATTACCTGCACCTTCACCTGTCGGACAGCCGCGGCATATGCTATGAATCGGCGGTGTACGTCGGCGAGGACATAAACGGAACAAAAAGGTATTCAATCGCGATGCTCAAAGAGCTTGCGGAGTTTTGCCTAAATCTCGGAATCGAGATTATCCCGGAGATTGAAATCCCTGCGCACGCACATTATCTGAACAGTACTCACCCCGAGTTTATGTGCAAGTGCGATATTGAAAACCAAAGCAAGTGGTGTTTGTGCGCAGGAAATGACAAGGTGTATGATTTTTATACTGAATTGATAAAAGAGATATGTGATATTTTTGATGGCGAATATATTCACGTCGGCGGCGATGAGCTTTGTTTTGACGACTTTCCGCAATGGAACGAGTTTTGTCATTGGGATATTTGCGAGGTATGTCAAAAGCGTATGCGAGACAATAATCTCAAAAACAAAACCGAGCTTTATTATTATCTTATGAACCGAATGAATGAAATAATAAAAGGATTCGGAAAGAAGATGATAATGTGGAATGACCAGATTGACGTTTCAAAAGACGTGAGTTTGTCGAGAGATATAACGGTCGAGTTTTGGCGCATTGCGAACGAAAACAGAGGACCGCGGAAAGGGTGCAGCTTTGACGTGCTTTTAAAGCAGGGGTTCAAGGTGATAAACGGAAATTTTGAGAGGTCATATATAGATTGTGAGGATTTTGTAAACCCCGAACGTCTGTCGGCGTATTCGTATTTGGATTACCCGAAAAACGAGTGCAGTGAAAACATAATCGGCGCCGAGGTGCTTGCGTGGGAATACGGGAATCCCAAAAATATTTTCTATCTTGCATCATATTCGCCCTGTGCGATATTGCTGCTCGATAAGATGTGGAATTGCAGCGATGTTGTTTATACCGATGAGCATAAAAGGTCTTTGACAAGGCTTATTTTGGGTTTTGGTACGCCGAAAGATTATGATATGTTCGAAATTTTCGGAAGCATAATGCCACCGCGGCTGAATGACAAGCCGACATATGTCATGATTAAAAATGATATGACGGACAGGGAAACAATGGAGCGGCACGGTGAAACTCTGAACAGTATCGGCGAAACATACAGCCCGATATATTTAAAAAGGCTTAAAAAAATCGTGTTGGACGAGATAAAAAACGGTTGATAATCATAATTAAATATGGTATAATATGTTAAAATTCGAAAGGCTGGTGGGTTGATATGCCTGATATAACAAAGATTGATAAAAACTTGGCGGCATCGTCGAATATCGAAAGCGGTGATACCGAATTTTATGATATAACAAAAGCGACGTTTGAGATTTTCGGCGTTATGATTCCCGATGAAGCGGATGATAAATTCCGCAGGATGCCGCGCGAAGTTGCCGAGAGCGTAAGCGAAGGCGTGGCGGCTCTGCATTCAAACACGGCGGGCGGAAGAATTCGTTTCCGCACCGATTCGCCGTACATAATGATAATGGTTGAAATGCCCGAGGTTTGCCGCTTTCCGCATATGCCGCTTACGGGAACAACCGGGTTTGACGCATACCGTACGGACGGCAGAGAACAGATATATGTAGGAACATTCGTTCCGCCGAACGAGAGTGAGAGAGGATATACGGCGAAAATCGGCGGCGGCTTTATCGGCGAGGGCGACTATATAATCAATATGCCGCTGTATAACGATGTTTCAAAGGTGTATATAGGTATCAAAAAAGGCGCAAAGCTGTCACAGAGTATATCAAAATACATAAATGAACCGCCGATTGTGTATTACGGCAGCTCAATAACTCAGGGTGGCTGTGCATCACGCCCGGGGAATTGTTATCAGAGCATAATATCACGGCGACTGAACCGTGATTATATAAATCTCGGCTTTTCGGGCAGCGCACAAGCCGAACAGCCGATGATTGATTATATAAAGACATTGGATATGAGCGTTTTTGTCTATGATTATGACCACAACGCGCCCACGCCACAGTATCTTAAACAAACGCACAAGCATATGTTTGACGAGATACGCGGCGCAAAGCCCGATACACCGATAATTATGATTTCAAGACCGAGCGCGGTTGTGTACCCCGATACCAAAAAACGGTTGGATATTATAAGAGATACCTTTGAATGTGCCAAAAAGGACGGGGACAAAAATGTGTATATGATTGACGGCGGCGAAATGATGCGAAAGTTTTGCGGTAATGACGGAACGGTGGATAATACGCACCCGAATGATTTCGGATTTAGGGCAATGGCAGAGGGAATAGGCAATTGCCTTGAAAGGATTTTATTATAGCCGAAAGAGAGTAACCCGAACCCGCCTGAAAAAGCATAATTTCGGCATCTTTTAGCTTGTCATCTTTGCA
>URAN01000077.1 GCA_900545865.1 uncultured Eubacteriales bacterium | reverse complement strand
AGGTAATCCTGTCGGATTGCCGAGTATTTTAACACAGCGAAAGCGGAAATCAGCCCCTCAAAATCGGGGTTCGGATTATTCTCTTTCGGTTAACGGAGGATAAAGCTATGAAGATTAAATATTTGGGAACGGCGGCGGCTGAGGGAATCCCCGCAATTTTTTGCGAATGCGAGGCGTGTAAGAAGTCGCGCGAACTCGGCGGAAGAAATATAAGAACGCGCAGTCAGGCAATCTTGGACGATAAAATTCTGATTGACTTTCCGGCGGATACATATATGCATTTTTTAAGGTATAATATTCCGCTTTCAAAGATAAAAACGTGTATAATCACACATTCGCACGAGGACCATCTCTATCCCTCGGAAATAGCAATGAGAAAGGACGGCTTTGCACACGTTAATTCGGGCGAACCGCTGACCTTCTATGCAACCGAGAGAGGATATGATTTGATTAGAGAGCGCATAGAGATTGATGACATTCCGACAAGCGATGTAAAAGAGGTAAAAATTAAGCCCTTTGAGCAATTCAAAGCCGAGGGATATAAGATTATGCCGATTAAGGCGAGCCACGATGAAAGGACAAATCCCGTGGTATTTGCGATAGAAAAAGACGGAAAGAGCATATTCTATTGTAACGATACGAGCGAGCTTTGTGATGAGAGCATGGAGTGCCTGCGCGGATTTACAAAGGAAAAGGCGTTTGACGTGATTTCGTTTGACTGTACGGAGGCAAACCGCGAGGTTGTGCCGTATGTCGGGCATCTCAGCCTTAACAAGTGTATTGCTTTGCGCAGAGAGTTTATAAGTGACGGTATTGCGGATGAGAACACGACATTTATATTAAATCATTTTTCGCACAACGGTAAAGACGTTGTATATGACGATTTTTCGAAAATCGCGGAGAAAGAGAATTTTTTGACCTCATATGACGGAATGGAATTTGAATTTTAAAAAAGAGAGGAACTATTAAAATGGATTCGGAAAAATGGAACGGTTTTGATAAAAAGGAATTCGAATTTGAGGGCAGACACGCAATAATTGTCTTTCCGAAAGAGGCAGAAGAGAAGGGAAACTGGACTCTTAAAACCGAGTATTGGGGCGCTTTTCCCGAGACGGAAATTGCACTTTTAAATCTCGGCTTTCACGCGGCTTATCTCGAAAATACGAGCCGTTTTGCACCGCCGGATGATTGTGACGCAAAGCATCGTTTTGTTGAATACATAAGCCGTGAGTACGGGTTAAAGCCAAAATGTGTGCCGGTGGGTATGAGCTGTGGCGGTGCACACGCGATGAATTTTGCCGCGGCATATCCTGATGATATTGTGTGTATGTTTTTGGACGCACCCGTGCTGAATTTTTTGAGCTTTCCCGGTAAACTCGGGAATGCGGATTGTGAGTATATATGGAAGGATGAGTTTATCAAGGCATATCCCGAGATAACGAGAGCAAAGTTATTAGATTTTAAAAATCATCCGATGAACGCGATTGATACCGTAATTGAGCATAAAATACCGATAATTATGCTTTATGGCACAGAGGACAACACGGTAATTTATGAGGAAAACGGAAAGATTTTAGAGGACGCGTATGAGAACGCAAATGCAAATGATTTGTTAAAAGTTATCCCGAGAATATATCAGGGACATCATCCCCACGGACTCTTAAACGATTCCGTACCGATAACTGATTTTATAATCGAGCATACGAGATAAAATAAAAGGCTTAGGCAAATTTTATGTTGCCTAAGCCCGTTTTGTATTCACATAGTTTAATTTCAGTCAATAATCCCAAGCCGATGCTTTGCGTTTTCTATACGTTCTTTTGTCGGTGGTGAAATTCCGTCAAGACGGTATTTTATCCCGAGTTCGTCCCATTTAAAACGTCCGAGTGTATGATAAGGTAATATTTCGGTGCGTTCAACGTTGGATAGCGTCTTTATAAATGCGCCAAGCTTGTCCAAATCTTCGTCAAAATCGGTTGTTTCGGGAACAAGAACGTGTCTTATCCACATTGGCTTTTGTATCTCAGACAGGTATCTTGCCATATCGAGAATGTTTGAATTGTCGAATCCCGTCAGCTCTTTGTGCCTTTGCGGATTAATTTCTTTTATATCGAGCATAACCAAATCGGTGTATTTCATAAGCTCATTGAATTTCCCGAAAAACGGTTCTTCACGCGTGAATGGATTCCCCGCGGTATCGAGCGTTGTGTGGATTCCGTTTTCTTTTGCAAGCTTAAACAGAGCCGTTACAAACTCAATCTGTAAAAGCGGTTCGCCGCCGCTGACCGTGATTCCGCCCTCGGTACCCCAATAACTTTTGTATCTGAGCGCCTTTTTAATCAAAGAGCTTGCCGTAATTTCTTCGCCGCCGCCGATTTCCCATGTGTCGGGGTTGTGACAATACGCACATCGCATATGACAACCCCGGACGAAGACTATAAATCTAACGCCCGGGCCGTCTGCTGCTCCGAAACTTTCGGTTGAATGTATATGACCGAAAGTTTCGGGAGATATATTACTGATTGTGGCGTTATCGCTCATAGACGATTCCTCCCGTTTCAGTTTTATTTTGTTTGATAACGGGGTTAATACCCCCGATTATTTAACGTTTCGGCATTTTTGTACCGCCGAAAACAAGCGAAATCCGCCGCCTGAAAAGACGGGGGATTTCTTGCTTTTTTAAGTTATATTATTTGCGATTACAGTGATGTGTGACAGGTTCTTGAAATAACATCGAGCTGTTGTTCGCGAGTAAGGTCGATGAATTTAACTGCATAACCCGATACACGAATGGTAAAGTTTGCATACTCTTCCTTTTCGGGGTGTTCCATTGCATCGATGAGCTTTTCTTTTCCGAATACGTTTACGTTGAGGTGGTGTGCACCCTGGTCAAAGTAACCGTTCAAAACGTTGACAAGGTTTGTTACCTGTTCGCCCTCTTCGTGACCGAGAGCATCGGGGTTGATTGTCTGGGTATTCGAAATACCGTCCAAAGCATACTCATACGGAAGCTTTGCAACAGAGTTAAGTGATGCAAGCAAGCCGTTCTTTTCTGCTCCGTACGAGGGGTTTGCACCCGGTGAAAGCGGTTCGCCGGCTTTTCTGCCGTCGGGCAGAGATGCTGTTGCCTTACCGTATACAACGTTTGACGTAATCGTCAGGATAGATGTTGTCGGTTCGGAATTTCTGTATGTGTGGCACTTTTTAACCTTGCCCATAAATGTTTTAAGCAGCTTAACGGCGATTTCATCCGCGCGGTCGTCATCGTTGCCGTATCTCGGAAAGTCACCCGTTGTTTCAAAACTCTGAATTATGCCGTCCTCATCGCGGATAGCCTTAACTTTTGCATACTTGATTGCGGAAAGAGAATCGACAACGTGTGAAAATCCTGCTATACCTGTTGCAAATGTACGGCGTACATCTGTGTCAATCAATGCCATTTCGGCTGCTTCATAATAATACTTATCATGCATATAGTGGATAACGTTCAAGGTCTTTACATAAACTCTCGCAAGCCATTCCATCATCTTATCATATTTTTCCACGACTTCATCATAATCGAGGTATTCCGATGTAACTTTCGGATATTGAGGTCCTACCTGAACCTTTGTCTTTGCGTCAACGCCGCCGTTGAGAGCATAGAGCAAGCACTTAGCCAGGTTGGCTCTTGCACCGAAGAACTGCATTTCCTTACCTGTCTGGGTTGCCGATACACAGCAGCATATAGCATAGTCATCGCCCCATACTTCGCGCATTACATCATCGTTCTCGTACTGAATCGAGCTTGTGCGGACAGAGATTGCCGCAGCGTAACGCTTGAACGCCTCGGGCAGCTTTGACGAATACAAAACCGTGAGGTTCGGCTCGGGTGACGGACCCATATTTTCGAGAGTGTGCAAGAAACGGAAGTCGTTCTTTGTAACCATTGACCTTCCGTCAACGCCCTTACCGCCGACATTCAATGTTGCCCATACGGGGTCGCCCGAGAACAACTCATTGTATGACGGTATACGAGCAAACTTAACCATACGGAACTTCATAACCATATGGTCGATAAGCTCTTGCGCTTCTTTTTCGGTCAGAACGCCGTTGTCAATATCACGCTGAATGTAAATATCGAGGAAAGTCGAAACTCTGCCGACGCTCATTGCCGCACCGTTTTGTGTCTTTATTGCGGCAAGATAGCCGAAATAGAGCCACTGACAAGCTTCTTTTGCGTTCTTCGCCGGCTGTGAAATATCAAAGCCGTAGGATTCAGCCATTGCTTTCATACCGTTCAGCGCTTTAATCTGGTCTTTTACTTCCTCGCGCAGGCGGATTTCATCCTCGAACATCGATTCGCTGTCGATGTTTGCAAAATCCGCTTCTTTCGCCTCGATAAGGCGGTCTATTCCGTAAAGAGCAACACGGCGGTAATCGCCGACGATACGACCTCTGCCGTATGTATCGGGAAGACCCGTTACAATCTTGTTCTTACGCAGCTTACGCATTTCCGGGGTGTAAACATCAAATACGCCCTGGTTATGCGTCTTATGATATTGAGTAAATATCTTATGCAGCTCGGGATCCGGCTCATAGCCGTAAGTGCTGCACGCTTCCTCAGCCATTTTGATACCGCCGAAAGGCATAAATGCACGTTTGAGCGGCTTGTCTGTCTGAAGACCTACGATTTGTTCAAGGTCTTTCATATCTTCATCGATATAACCGGGTTTGTGTGCGGTAAGTCCGGTTACAACGTGTGTATCCATATCCAAAACGCCGCCTTTGGCGCGTTCCTCTTTCTGAAGCTCTTGCAGCTTGCCCCAAAGCTTGTTTGTGGCGTCCGTCGGACCCTCTAAAAATGATTCGTCTCCGTCATAAGGGGTATAGTTATTAAGAATAAAGTCACGGGTGTTTATGTCATCACGCCATTTAGAACCCTTAAAGCCATGCCATTGTTCAAAGTCTTTCATAAATAAATCCTCCTGTTTTTAGGTATATATTTTAAAGTACGATCCGCGATGCATATACCTCTATACCCATCCGTATATCTTAAATAAAGAATAAAAGTTATTAGTCAGAGCTAACTTTCTTTCTAAAATATAAAGGATCGTATCATCCTTGACGGCTATTATAATAGCACAACAAAAAAAGCTTGTCAACAAATATAAAGAATTAAGAAAAAATTTTATCGAATAGCTTTACTTTTTTGAAAAAAAGTGATATTATTTATATAATATTACCCTATAAAATTTTAATATGTCGATTAATGTATATCCGTAATGCGAATTATATATATCGGAACGAAAAAATCAGACGAAACAGAACGGTATTTGCCTTTTGGATTAAGTAAAAAATCGATTAAATGTATAAAATAACAAGTACGGAAATAAAATTAAACTTGCAGGGGAAAGGAGGATTTTTGAAACGCGCGGAATTAAATTCAGAAATTGGTAAGATATACGAAAAAGAAATTTTCGGGGTAAATACAAAAGAAGTTATTTGAAAATCAGGAGGAAAATAAATTGAACAGAGAAAAATTCGGATCAAGGCTGGGATTTATATTAATCTCGGCAGGGTGTGCCATAGGACTGGGTAACGTATACCGTTTTCCAATCACGACCGGCGCATACGGAGGAGCGATATTTGTACTTATGTACATCGGCTTTTTGATACTTTTGGGAATCCCGGCAATGACGGCAGAGCTTGCGGTCGGACGTGCGTCACAGCGCAGCATTGCGTCATCGTTTGAGGTTCTCGAAAAGCCGGGTCAGAAATGGCATTGGATGAAGTATCTCGGTATAGGCGGAAACTATCTGCTTATGATGTTTTATACGGTAATATCGGGTTGGATGATTATCTATTTCTTTAAATATCTTGACGGGTCGATATTGAGCATATCCGAGAGTGCCGCCCTCGGCGAGCTTTTCGGCAGCACGGTAACAAATACACCGCTGAATATTATAGCGACCTTTGCGGTAATCCTGATATGCTTTGGCATATGCTCGATGGGTCTGCAAAAGGGTGTTGAAAAGATAACAAAAGTTATGATGATTGCGCTTTTTGCGCTTATGATTGGTTTGGTTATATACGCGTTTACGCTGTCGAACGCAAAAGATGGATTGGAGTTTTATCTCGTTCCGTCGCTCGACAGACTTGAAAGTGCGGGTTTGTGGACAGTTTTGACCTCGGCAATGGGACAGGCGTTCTTTACATTATCGGTCGGAATGGGTTCTATCGCAATATTCGGAAGCTATATCGACAAAGACAGAAAGCTGTTGAGCGAATCAATCACCATCGTTTCACTCGATACCGCGGTTGCGATTATGTCGGGTCTTATAATATTCCCGGCCTGCTTTACCTATAACAACGGCGTTACCGCGGACGCAGGTTCGGTCGGCGCAAGCTTTTTGTTCACCACGCTTTCGAGTATTTTTAACGCGATGCCGGGCGGAAGAGTTATCGGAACATTATTCTTTTTGTTTATGATATTCGCCGCTTTTTCAACGGTAATCGCCGTATTCGAGAACATTATGTCGTTCTGGCTTGAACTTACCAAACTCGGCCGCCGTGAGATTGCGGCAATAAATGTTGTTATGATGCTTGTGCTTGTTCTTCCGGCAATTCTCGGAAACAGCGTATGGTCGGGAATTTCGGTTGCAGGCAAGTCGATAATGGACATTGAGGACTTTTTGATAAGCAATAATATTTTGCCGCTCGGCGCGCTGTTCTATGTACTGTTTTGTACCTATAACAAGCACGGCTGGGGCTGGAGCAACTTTATCAATGAGGTCAACACGGGTGAAAAGGGAATGAGCTTTCCGAAATGCCTTAGGATATATGTAAAGTATATCCTGCCGCTTATAATATTCTTTGTATGGCTTCAGGCGTACATCGGATAGAGTTAAAAATACGTAAAACACGGGCGCATATGCGATATGCCGCCCGTGTTTTTTTGAACTTAAAGTACATAGTTTTCGGAAATTTTGTGAAAAATAAGGTTAAAACAACAGGAAAAATGTGATTTTTTGGGCTGAAACAGTCGGAATTTTGTGATTTTTCGGGTTAAAATGGACGGAATTTTGTGATTTTTTAGGTTGACACCGCCGGAATTTTGTGATAACATATTGATTGAGGTGGTTTGAATGAAGAGTTCAGAGCTTTTAAAAAGAAAAGTTGACGGTTATCTGAAAGAGTGGAAGAGTAATGATGCTCGTCTGCCGCTGATTATAAAAGGTGCAAGGCAAATAGGAAAAACCGAGTCGATAAAAAAGTTCGCGAAAGAAAATTATAAAAGTGTTGTTGAAATAAATTTTGCCCTTCAAAAGCAATACAAAGAAATATTTGATGACGGGTTTGATGTTGATATAATATTGAAAAATATCTCATTAATCAATCCCGAATTTGAGTTTATACCGAATGATACGCTGTTTTTCTTTGATGAGATACAGGCTTGTCCGAATTGTGCAACGAGCCTAAAGTCTTTTAAAACTGACGGAAGATTTGATGTGATTTGTTCGGGTTCGTTAATGGGGATAAGCTATGAAGAGATTGAATCAAACAGCGTGGGATATAAAGAAGATTATGAGATGTATTCTATGGATTTTGAGGAATTTCTTTGGGCAAAAGGATACGAAAAGGAACAGATAGATTCACTGTATGATAAAATGTTCAATATTACGCCGCTTTCTCATATTGAATTTAATGTTATGCTTGAAAATTTCAGAGAATATATGGTTTTGGGCGGTATGCCTGCTATCGTTGATTCATTTGTTAAGAATAAGAATTACAGCGGTACTTTGAAAATGCAGAAACAAATTCTGTTGGATTATGAAGAGGATATAACCAAGTACGCAAAGGGACTTGACAAGACAAAAATATTGAGTGTTTACAGAAAAATACCTGCGTTTCTCGGAAAGGATAATAAAAAGTTTCAAATATCAAAAATCGAAAAAGGTGCAAGAAGGCGTGAATATGTGGGAACGGTGGACTGGCTGATTTCGGCAGGAATAGTAAATGTGTGCTATTGTATGGATGCCCCCGAGCTGCCGCTTAAAGGTAATTATAATCCCGATAATTTTAAACTGTATTTCAGTGATACGGGTTTGCTGATAGGTTCGCTTGACGAAGAGGCACAGGAAGATTTGAGAGCAAATAAGAATTTTAACACATATAAAGGTGCGATTTATGAAAATATTATAGGAGAAATGCTTGTTAAACAAGGTTATGATTTGTATTTTTACAGAAATGAAAAAGGCTCGTTGGAAATGGACTTTTTCGTGAGGGATTCGGATTCGCTTGTTCCCGTTGAGGTCAAAGCCGATGACGGCACAACGATTTCTCTAAATAATCTTATTGATAAGCATAGATATTCCGATGTTAAGTATGGAATAAAACTCGGAAACAAAAATATCGGGTATAACGGCAAGTTTTACACGTTCCCGTACTTTTTGGCTTTTTTGTTAAAAAGATTTTTAAGGGAAAATAACAAAAGATGAAAAGTAAAACGATAATAGACTGTATCGAAAGAGTGATTTTGGGATAATCACAGAGATAGACAAAAACGAATGTTTTCCGTGTGAAAACATTCGTTTTGCTTTATTCTTTATTTTTCTTTTACAAATCTTTCTTCGATATATTTGTTTGCCATATTTTCAAGCTCGTCATTGAGCGGCTCGAATCCGCTAAAATCGCTGTATTTGCGTTTCATTGCACATGACAGGATATAATCGCAAAGCATCGGATTTTTCGGCAGCAGCGGCCCGTGCAGATACGTTGCGATGACGTTTTTGTACACAACGCCCTCATAACCGCTGTCGCCTGTGTTTCCGTGTCCGTACAGGACCTTTCCGAGCGGTGTGTGATTGCCGATAAATGTTCGGCCGGCGTGATTTTCGAATCCCGTAATTTTTTGCGAAAATAATTCGGATTCGAGAACAACGTTGCCGATAAGACGTGTGTCACCTGCGTCTGTGTATATATCAAGGATTCCGAGACCCTCGATTTTTGAATTGGCTGTTTGATAATACTTTCCCAAAAGCTGATAACCGCCGCAGACAGCGACAAGAACGCCGCCGTTTTCGACATAATTGGTTATCTCGTCTTTCTTTTTAAGCAAAAGGCTGCACACTATTTCCTGTTCGCGGTCAGAGCCGCCGCCGACAAATATTATATCGGCGTTCTCTAAGTTTATGCTGTGGTCGCTGTTTGTACAGGTGCTGACTTTTGCGTCTATTCCGCGCCATTCAAGACGTTTTTGCATACACGCAATATTACCTCTGTCACCGTACAGGTTAAGCAGGTCGGGATATAGATGTATAATGTTTAATTCTTGATTATTTGCCATTTTCGCTGCCTCCTGTCTTTAATTCCTTTTGTATTTCGAGCATCGTTGTTTGGGTCGGGTACAGAGCCGTGTAATTTACGAGAACATAACAAACTTCCGCATCCGTTTTGAGACACCGCTCTATTGCATTTTTCATCTTTCTTTCAACATAATCAACCTTTACGTCCGCGTATTTGAATCTGAGCGAAATGTCATAAAGTCTGATTCCCGTTGTGGTGAGGGTATTAAGGTTTTCGTCATAGAGCTTGTCAAAATCGACATCCCAAAGCCACGAAACGTCCCTGCCGTCATTGGCGAGGTCGTTTATTGCGACAATAACATCTTTTTTGCGCTTGTCGAGCATAACGGTCTGAATCGCTTGGTTAAAGCCTGCAGGGTTTTTGGCAAGGTTCAAAATGACCGGCTTTCCGAGGTCAATCAATTCCATTCTGCCTATCTGGGGCTTATACCCGTCAAGCGCCTTGTGAAAGCCTTTGTCGGCGGCAATTCCCATTTCCGACAGAGCGGCATAAACGGCGAGTATGTTATAGACGTTATAAAATCCACGGTAATTCACATCAATATCGACCGATTTGTTTATCTTAAACTTCATCGAACCCGAAAGGTCAACATCCGTTGCGTCATAATCGATGTGCGGACGCTTGTTGCCGCAATTCGGACAATAATAGTCGCCGAGCTGGCTATAATGGAAGTAGTTATATTTTTGTTCGTGACCGCATTTGATACAGAATCTGCCCTCTTTTGTGTCGTCCGTTTGAGGAAGAACTTGTTCCGAAATACCGAAGTATTTGGCATCTCTGCCGTCACCGAACTGTGCCGTCAGGGGGTCGTCACCGTTGAGAATAAGCTTGACTCCGCTCGCCATATCGATTGCCTTGTTAAGCAGGTCAACGGTTATGTCTATCTCGCCATAGCGGTCGAGCTGGTCGCGAAAGAGGTTGGTTATTATCATATAATTCGGCGTTAGATGTTCAAAGACGCGGCGCGCCGATGCCTCGTCAATCTCGAGAACAGCATAATCCGCCGTGAACTTTCCGCCGACATCGCACGCCATTGCGAACGCGGTGGCGATACCGTTCAGCATATTTGCGCCGAGGTTATTACAGACGGTCGTATATCCGCATTCTCGGATAACAGAGTTCAAAAGATTGTTTGTTGTTGTCTTTCCGTTTGTGCCGCAGGTAACGATAATTCCTTTTTTGACGTTTACCGCCAGTTTTTCGATTAGGTCGGGACAAATTTTAAGCGCAATCGTTCCGGGGGTGGATGAGGATTTTTTGCCTATCATACGCCCCGCGATTGCCGACAGCTTTGCTGCCCAAACCGCAATTAGCTTTCGCATTTTTTCTCTCCTTATTTCCGTAAAAATTTGATATAATATTATTCTACCATTTAAAAGAAAAAATTACAATAGCCAAATAACCAAATTTATGTTACAAAGTGTTTAAATAATCGGCAATACACTCGGCGGCAAGCCCGATTGCGTATTTTGACTCTTCAAGACTGTTGCCGCTTGTGCCGGTTTCGATTATCATTGACGCGTGGCTTGTGTGACCGTTAAAGCGTTCGCGCCGCAGGTTTATATGCCGCATAAGCTTTGGGTATTTTTGAGATATTTCTTTTTGAAAGTGCAATGCGGCGGTCATATTCATTCGCCAGTCAGGGTTGAACAGACCTTTTTCGTCCGTGCCGACAACGAACATAAGCTGTGACGCGGCTTTGCCGTCAATCTCGGCAGCAACCCTCGCTTTGGTGTTGTCGGCATATACGATTGAGTCACGGTGTATGTCAAACACAACTTGGATTGATGGATATTGTTTTTTATATTCCGTCACCTTTGCGAGAGAGTGGGCGTAAGAGCCGTTAAACGATGGCTCGTCATGCAGCTCGGTGTCATGGATAACATCTATCCCGTGCGATTTAAAGACATCCGCCATTACATCGCCGACCGCAACAACGTTCTTTTCGGTATCGGTGCTTCTGTCGCTTGCTTTTATGTCATAAAAAGCCGCACCGTTCGGGGCGTAAGCCTCGGTTGCGTGGGTGTGCGTAATAAGAACCTTCGGACCGTCAGAATTCATATTGATGTCAGGTCTTGCGGCAAGCATGGATTCAACATCAATGCTGTATGACGTTTCGTTGCCGATTGAGTTTGGTGATTTTTGAGCCGCGTCAATTGTCTTGACGGGCGCACGGCGGTCATCGGGAATATCCTTGCCGATGTCGTAATTTTGAGGTACGGAGTTTTGCGGCTCGGGAGCGGCAGATTTTGAGGGATTATTTTTATTTGATGATGATTCGTATTCTTCGGCGGCGAGGACAAGTCCGCCGTGTGAGACTGCGCCGCATACGGGCAGGGTGTCGCTTATGACAGAGCTGCTGTCCCACGGGACGAAACCGAGAACGATTTTAAGAGCCGTTTCGGCGGCATTTGATACCTTATCAAAAAAAGGTACTGAATCGCCCACTGTGCCGATTATGGGGTTTGCCTGTTCAAGAACCTTTTCGGGTGATGAAAAAATACCGTCGGATGCGGATAAAATTCCGAC
>URAN01000076.1 GCA_900545865.1 uncultured Eubacteriales bacterium | reverse complement strand
TTTAATATGTATGACAAAAACCCACCTGAAAATGGTGGGTTTGTCAGTAATCTGATAAAGCTGTTATTTTTTTCACTTTTACCCCTCCTTAGCTGACCGATACTATGTCAAGCGGCTGTTCCGCATAAAGCGTATAATTTAACGTGTCCGTACCTGTTTTTCCCGACGTTAATATATAATATGTTTTGTTTGCCGTCATTGTACCCGTTATTCTGAAACTAACATCTTCTTCCGACTCTCGTCCCGATGAAATATATGCGAAATTTTCATCATACAAAACCGCCTTTACACCCAAGCTTTCGGTTGCGGTAAAAATATATGTACCGTCCTCATCGGGTGTAAACGAATATACGTTACATCCGCCGGCACTTAACGCTGCCGTCTGACCGATATTCTTTAAAACCGCCGTTGCATCGGTTCTGTTCATAGGCGCAAGCGCATAGCTGTCACTTGCCTTTCCCGAAAATCCGATATAATAATCGCTGTCCGCGGCAAGATTATAAAAAATATACTCATCGTTTTGCGATGTTTCTTTGAGCACATTTCGGTTTGAATCATACAACACCGCTTTGGCGGTCGGATTGGTTTTTACGCTCATTGCATAAAGACCCGTTTGAGACGGACATATCTTTATTATATCAACATCGCTGTCCGTATTTATAACGCCGCAAAGCGGCTTATCGAGATTCAGCTTATCCGCCGCCGAAAAGCTGTCGGAAAAGTTATCCTCCGCCGTTGCCTTTATCGAAATCGGCGAATGTATCGGCTTAAAAGTTCCGTTTTCCCACAACATAACTTTTACTCTTGTCGGTGAAGCCGATGAAAACGTACACGTTATGTCTTTATCATATACAGAACGTCCGTTCACGCTGATCTCCGTTTCCTGTTTCAATGATGTAAGTTTTCCGCTTGAATCATATTCGGCAATATAAGGTGTAAAACTGCGCCGCGTCTCTCCGCCGTTAGTAACGGAAATACGGAACTTTATTGTTCCTGCAGGAAGCAGTATGCTTTCGCAATACTTACTGTCGCTTATCAAACACATATCGCTTTTTATATCCGCAGAAATACTTACATTGCCTGCCTCGGCGGCACATACCGCTGAAGAAGCAATCTGTGCGGCGAGTGCCGCCGCAATAAGTATTTTTGTCTTTATCATAAGTATCTCCCTTTTCTTATTATTAATAAAATGCGTTATTTTAAAAAATACCTCTGCATTGGCTCATCCTCCGATTTATTTTTATTTGCTTTATATATAAAACATTTTCTGTTATTTTGATTCTAACACATTTTCCATAATTTGTCAATATATAATTTGCTATTTTTTTAAATTTATTTCTATTGTCATTTATAATGCCGTTAAGAAATGCTTAAATAAACTTTTGATATTCATACAAAGCGCTTTTATTTGTTTATTTTAGAATATAATCTTTAAAGGTTCATTTAATTTGAGGTTTTGACCAATATCACGGACAATATTTTTTTGCAATATATCATATAATATAAAAAACTGTAACCGATATTGGTCAAAAAAATTTTAGGGAGAAGATTGAAATATGGATCAAAAGATAAGATGCGATTGCAATATTGGCAATAATTTAAAAAAAATGAGACTTGAACATAAAATATCACAGGAAAAGTTGTGTGCAAAGCTGCAATGTCTCGGCTGTGACATCGGAAGGACGACATACGCAAAATACGAATCGGGCGAGCTTAATATCCGCGCGAGCGTACTTGTTGAATTAAAGAAAATTTATAACTGTTCTTACGATGATTTTTTTGAGGGCTTGGAAGGACCGATACCCCTCATCTGAAAAAAAGACCGTAAAACCGAAAAATTCGGTTTTGCGGTCTTTTCAAATTCTCTTTCAATCGATTTGATTAATCGGCTTAGTGACAATCGTCACAATCGCAATCACATTCGTCAAATTCAAGCTCAATTGTATTTCCGCATTCGGGGCATACAAAATCACCGCTTGCCAAATCATCAAGGTCATCTGCCGTGAAATCTATTTCTTCGCCGCAATTGTCGCATTTGAGCGTATAGACCTCATCGTCATCATAATCGTCACAATCGCAATCGGGATTGAATACTTCGTCACCAATCATATCGATAACGTCCTCTAATTCATCAACCTTATCGGCGGTAAATGCCTGTTCATCATCAATCGCTTCTATCTCTTTTGCCATATCCGACATAACTTTAAGCATCTCGCTTATAAGCTTGCCCTCGGGCTTTTCGGTATCTATATTTAAACCTTCCGCAAGTCCGAGCAGGTATGACGCGCGGTTTGTAATTTCTGACATAATAAAATCTCCTTTCGGCTTAGTGCCTTAAATTATTGATATTTCTCTTATACTCTTGCCATATATTCGCCGGTACGAGTATCGATACGAATTGTATCACCCTCGTTGACGAACATGGGAACGGTAATCGTTGCACCGCTCTCAACCGTTGCCGGTTTAGTAACATTTGTCGCGGTATTGCCCTTTACGCCGGGTTCCGTTTCAGTAACTTTAAGCTCGACAAATGTCGGCGGCTCGATTGCAAAAACATTGCCCTTGTACGACAAAATCTTAACCGACATATTTTCCATAACAAACTTCATCGCGTCACCCAACTGGTCTTGGCTGAGCGGAGTCTGTTCGTATGTTTCGTTATCCATAAAATAATACAGACCGCCGTCCTCGTACAGATATTCCATTTCCTTTCTGTCGATACGTGCCTGTTCAACTTTCTCGGTCGGATTAAAGGTACGCTCTACCACTGCGCCCGTCATAACATTTTTCATCTTTGTTCTGACAAAAGCCGCGCCCTTACCCGGTTTAACGTGCTGAAATTCAACAACCTGATATACATTTCCTTCAAATTCAAATGTAAGACCGTTTCTAAAATCACCTGCTGTTATCATCGGTGAAACCTCCTTAATTAATTTACGGGTCTGATATTTTGTACGGATAACAAATCCTACGCAATCTTTCAAACCAAATCTTTCTTATCTTATATTTTATACCATAATCGCAAAAAAAGCAAGTTTTTTTTTCTTACCTTATCGGTATAGAACATAATATCACAAATTTTGTGAAAAACATACAAAGAAATATGCTGTATTTTTGCGCATTAATCCGCCGCATAAGCGACAGAACACAGCAAGACTGCTGCGGCGAATTCGCCACAGCAGTCTTGCTCTTATAACGTTGCCGCAGATGTCCCCCGCCTCATAGGCGGCGGGTTCCATCCCGGAATTTCAGTGGGAGTCATAATCTCCCACTGAAATCCTGAGGGGCTAATGCTCCCTGCGGCTATTGCAATCTGTCGCAAGCTCTGCTCTTTGCAAGCAAAGCAGAAGCATTGCTCCGATTTAAAAGTTTATAATCTTAAACCTTATTTATCTTCGTTCTTCTTTTGCATCATAGCGCGAACTTTAAGCGGAAGTCCGAACAGATTGATGAATCCCTCTGCATCCTTGTGGCTGTAAAGTTCGTGGCTGTCGCCAAAGCTTGCAATCTCCTCGTTATAGAGCGAGTACGGCGATTTAGCTCCGGCAGGCGTTACGCTGCCTTTGTACAATTTAACACGAACTTCGCCGGTAACTGTCTCTTCCATAGAATCAACCATTGCCGAAAGAGCCTCTCTGAGCGGTGTGAACCACTTTCCGTCATACACGAGTTCGGCAAACTTGATTGCCGCGCTGCGCTTAAATGCCTGGGTATCACGGTCCAAACAGAGATATTCAAGCTCGTTGAGCGCAGTGTACAAAATAGTACCGCCCGGGGTTTCGTATACGCCCCTCGACTTCATTCCGACCAAACGATCCTCTACTATGTCGGCAATACCCACCCCGTACTTGCCGCCAAGCTCGTTGAGCTTTTCGAGCAATGCACGCGGTGACAGTTTTTCGCCGTCCAACTCGGTGGGAACGCCCTTTTCAAACTTAATTGTGATATAATGTGCTTCATCGGGTGCCGCTTCGGGAGATACGCCGAGCTTTAAAAGGGTATCGAGCTGAGGCTCGTTTGCCGGGTCTTCCAAATCCATACCCTCATGGCTGATATGCCAGATGTTGCGGTCACGTGAATACAAATCCTTTTTGGTAACGGGAATTTCTATGCCGTGTGCCTCTGCATAATCAACGGCATCCTCACGCGATTTGATGTCCCATATTCTCCACGGAGCGATTATTTTAAGATGCGGAGCCAATGCCTTAACGGTAAGCTCAAAACGAACCTGGTCGTTACCCTTACCCGTTGCGCCGTGACAGATTGCAACCGCGCCCTCTTTTTCGGCAATTTCAACAAGCTTTTTCGCTATAATAGGTCTGGCGTGCGAGGTTCCCAAAAGGTACTTTCCTTCATATACGGCACCGGCTTTAAGAGTCGGCACGATATAGTCCTCAACATACTCATCTCTGAGGTCCTCGATATAACACTTTGATGCGCCACTTCTCTTTGCGCGTTCCTCAAGACCGTCAGTTTCCTTACCCTGACCTACATCGCCGCAAACCGCGATAACTTCATAACCATAATTCTCGATAAGCCACGGAATAATGATAGAAGTATCCAATCCGCCCGAATAAGCCAAAACAACTTTTTCTTTTGCCATTGTAAATTCCTCCGATTTATGATAAAATATAAATAAGATATAAATTATTATACCTCAATCCCTATTCTTTTGCAATAGCATACGCCGAAAAAAATAACTAAAATTATATTGAAAAATGTTTTGATAAAAGGAATTTTAACGTAAATCGGCTTTTATTTATTCAAAAGATAAACCGACAACTTATCTGAAAGGATGTTGATATTATGCGAATACTGGGAATAGACCCGGGATATGCCATAGTCGGATACGGTGTCTTGGACTATGACAACAACAAATTTAAAACCATTGAATACGGAGCAATAACAACTCCGTCATCAATGAATATGTTCGACCGTCTTAAATCGATTTATGATGACCTATGTCACGTCATCGAACAAACAAGACCCCAATATATGGCAATAGAAGAGCTGTTTTTTAACAGCAACCAAAAAACTGCCATTAATGTTGCACAGGCACGCGGAGTTATCCTGCTTGCCGCAATGAATTACAACCTTAACATATTTGAATACACGCCGCTTCAGGTCAAACAGGCTGTCGCCGGTTACGGCCGCGCCGACAAAACCCAGGTTCAGCAAATGGTAAAGCTTTTGCTCGGACTCAGCGAAGTCCCGAAACCCGACGACACCGCCGATGCGGTTGCGATTGCCATATGCCACGGTCATTCTTTTAACCCGAACCGACCGACAATGTTTTAAAAATTTTACATAAGGAATGATATATATGAACACAGAAAAACAAACCGTACTCATAACCGGCGGCGCAAGAGGAATCGGCGCGGCAACAGCGCGGCTTTTCGCCGCCAACGGATATAATGTCATTATAAACTATCGGACATCAAAAGAAAAGGCGGACGCTCTCGCCGCCGAAATCGGCGGCTCGGTGATATTTGCCGATGTTTCCAACCCCGATGACGTCCGCCGTATGTTTAGCGACATCGACAGCATTGATGTTTTGATAAACAACGCCGGGATTTGCGGCTTTTATATGCTTGACGCAATGACGGATGATGAATGGCAAAAACAGATTGACACAAACCTTTCCTCGGTATTCTATTGTTCGCGTGCCGCCCTGCCGCATATGATTCATAACAAGCGCGGCGCAATCATAAACGTTTCGTCCGTTTGGGGAATATCGGGGTCGGCGTGCGAAGTCGCCTATTCTGCCGCAAAAGCCGGGGTAATAGGCTTTACAAAAGCATTGGCAAAAGAGGTCGGACCGTCAAACATCCGCGTCAATTGCGTTGCCCCCGGCGTAATCGATACCGAAATGAATTCGATGCTCGATTCCGACACAATATCCGAGCTTTGTGACGAAACACCGCTCGGTCGCTTGGGGCGCGCCGATGAAGTCGCCAACACAATATACTATCTCGCACAAGACAACACTTTTATCACCGGACAGGTCATAAGCCCGAACGGCGGTCTCGTCATTTAAACATCAAATCACTGAATATTTTTAACTTACAATGTCAATAATACCTCCGAAAGATTATTTTACATAAAATACTTCGGAGGCATAACGTGAAAGTTCCTTTCGCGTTATGCCTCCGGCGGATTTAATTGCCCGTGCAAGATTTTCTTCGCATACGCTCAGAAATGCACATGGGCGTAAAAATCTCTTATCATTCCTTGCCCTGCCGATAAGAGATATTTAATTACTATTTGCGCCGATGCAGGGCGGCGGAATGGAGATTTTTATATGTCGATAAATTCACAAAGAAACATCTGCGAAATAAACAAGGACATAAACGAGGTCAAAAAAACTCTGGAAAGCATTTTTTCCGTACCCGACAATTTTGATTTTATTATACGGGATTTTGAGATACGTTTTGACAACGGCTCTGTCCACGCGCTTTTGACATTCTATGACGGGTTGGTAAACCAGACTCTTATCAACCGTGATATAATGCGCAGTCTGACCAACAGCTGCGGCAACATACCCGATTCGGACAATCTTGATGATATGATTTTCAAAAAGATGATAACCCTTGCGCCGCTCACCGCCGAAAATGATATGAACACGGCGGTCGAAATGCTCACTTTCGGGCATTGCGTAATATTTGTTGACGGATGTTCGTCCTGTTTTGCGGCGGATGTAAAAGGCTGGAACAGCCGCAGCATTGGCGAACCCGAAAACGAACCGAGTCTTTCGGGGCCGCAAGAGGCTTTTAACGAAGTAATAATGACAAACCTTGCCCTTATCCGAAAAATTCTCAAGGACCCATCGCTTGTTGCCGAAAATATCAAAGTCGGAAGGACAAGCCAAACCCCCTGTGCAATGATGTACATTGAAGGAATAACCAACAAAAAGCTTGTCGGCGAAGTTCGGCGCAGGCTTAATATGATTGACACCGATTATATATTTTCGTCCGCGGATATAGAATTTCTGATTGAAACAACCACGTTTTCACCGATAACGCGAACCCTTAAAACCGAGCGCCCCGACCGCGCCGCATCGATGCTTGCCGAAGGAAAAGTTGTTATCATCGTCCAGGGAAGTCCGTATGTGCTTGTCCTGCCGACCACGGCGGCGGATTTAATCGAGGCGTCCGAGGATAACTATGTCCGAGTTCCCGAGGCAAATCTGATGCGGCTTGTGCGGCTTGCCGGAATGGGAATATCCATTTTTCTTCCGGGTTTGTTTATCGCGGTAATGCTTTTTCATCCTGAAATACTGCCGACAGACTTGCTGCTTGCCATTGAGGCAAGCCGAGAAGTCGTACCGTTTCCGCTTGTGGTCGAATTGGTTTTGATGGAGCTTGCGTTTGAACTCATCAAAGAAGCCTCGGTTCGTGTTCCCGGAGCGGTCGGCTCTACCCTCGGTATAATCGGCGGTCTTATTCTCGGACAATCGGCAGTGGAAGCAAATATAGTCAGCCCTATTTCGATTATCGTTGTTTCCATAGCCGGTCTCGGCGCGTTCACCGCTCCGACCTCGTCCGTTTCGCGTTCGCTTGCGCTTGTGCGATTTATTTTCATCGTTTCGGGCGCGATTGCGGGAATTTTGGGGTTTTCCTGTACACTTATCGCGCTTACCGCACACCTTGCCGCCTCATCGTCATTCGGCGTACCGTTTTTGTCACCAATCACACCGCGCAACGGCGATTCAGTTACCGATATTGTTATGGTCAAACCGATATGGAAAAAAGAAACCCGTCCCAAAAATCTTAAAACACAGGATTCCGTGCGCCAACCTCACATAAGCCGCAAATGGATGGAGTAGTTTTTTGTTGTTCTTTTTTTGAAAAGAACAACATTATTAAGCCGAAAATGGATGATATGAGTTTTTTGTTATTCTTTTTTGAAAAGAACAACATTATTGAGCAAAAAACGGATGATATGGGTTTTTTGTTATTCTTTTTTCGAAAAGAACAACATATTGAGCAAAAAACAGACGATATGAGTTTTTTGTTTTTCTCTTTTGAAAAGAACAACATTATTAAGCCGAAAATGGATGGTATGAATTTTTTGTTATTCTTTTTTGAAAAGAACAACATATTGAGCAAAAAACGGATGGTATGGATTTTTTGTTATTTTTTTTGAAAAGAATAATGTGTTAAGCAAATCAATTTAATCCTAATAAATAAAATAACATCGCAATGAATCGGAGGTAAAAATATATGCACAGCGAAAACGGAATGGGGAAATTAGAATTAATCGGAATTGTCTTTAATTCCGTCATTTTCAAGCTTTTTATCGGCACGCCCGAAAACGGCATTCAAAACGGCGGTTCGGCAGCGTGGCTCAGCGCCGCATTTTGCGGCTTTATTTTTCTTGCCGTTTTATATACATTGCTGCATTTTTACACTCCGTATTCTCAAACAGGCTTAACCGCGGCGGTAAAAAAACGCTTTAAATCCTTATCCCTTTTCATCAGCGGCGCTGCCGCCGTCTTTTTTTCATTTTCGTTTCTTCGGTCGCTCTCAATGACATATTCTGTCCTTAAAGCCGTGCGTTATGCGACCTCACCGATGTGGTTTATAATGATTTTTCTGCTTTTCGCAATACTTTCAACCGCCTTTTTCGGCAGAACCTCGGTCTTGCGTATGCATTCGCTTTATATTATAGGAATAGGTTCGATAATAATTTTTATACTGCTTTTGAATCTGCGGCGCGCGGACGTGTACAACCTCGCCCCGATTCTCGGCAACGGTGCATACAACGTTTTTGTAAAAGGTCTCTCCGACATTACTTTTTATTCGGGAATCATCGTGATTTTCTTTATCCCGACAAATAAAATATCATTCTCATACCGAAAAACCGTTATGCTCTCGGCGACCGCCGCCGTTATAACAAACGTGCTTTTTACATTGATATTCTCGCTTGGTTTTTGCTCCGAGTATGCAAAAACGATTGACATTCCGCTGTTTTCGCTTGTTAAATCCGCAAGTTTAGGCAGCCTTTCGGCGCGCCCCGACCTCTTATACCTCTCCGCCATGATTTCGTCCGCAGTTCTGTATTTAAGCTTGCTTTTGCGCATCATCACGACAAATCTTAAACGCTGTTTAACCTTTAAAAAGAGCCGTGCGGTCACTGCCGCTTTGTGTTTGCTTCTTCCTCTGTCGCTTTGCGGCTGTCACGACAGCAACGAGATAGAGACAAACGCATACATCGTCGCTTTGGGGGTCGATACCTCCGAAAACGAATTTGAATACACATTCCAGATTTCAAACCCTCTCGATTCGGGCGGCAGTATCGGCGCGGAAGAAAAAGCCGCCGAGAATTCCGATGACGAATCGGACGGAAACAAAACCGTTGACAATATTTGCATAAATGCAAATAATTTATACTCCGCAATCGATAAGCTGCAAAGTGTTTTGAGCAAAAATATTAATCTCTCACATATGAAACTCGCCGTCTTTTCAAAAACGGTTGCCTCCCAAAGCGGCAGCTTTGAAAACATCGGGGCAATGACCGAGCATTGCCGCTTATTAATGAAAGAGCGTGAGGTTCGCCCGTCCGTATATCTTTGCCTTGCCGAAAGCTCAAAAGAATATCTGACCCACGTCAAACCGACTCTTGAAAAGAGCGCGGTCAGCTATTATGAGCTGTTTTTCGGTAACAGCCGCGTTCCATTTGCGCCGATTACTCAAATGCAAAGCTTTCTGAACGATTGCGTCGATTCGTCAAAAGCCGCCGTTGTTCCGACTGTTACCGAAAACGGGCTTTGCGGAATGGGAATTTTCAACGGCGAATTTCTCGCCGATACACTCGATTCCGATGCGGCTATGGCATACAAAATTCTCTGTGGTGACTTATACGGCGCTTGCGTGGAATCCGAAAACGGGAAAGCGGTTATTTCGGTAAAAAAACGTCCGTCCGTAAACGTTGACTTAAATGATAACTCGCTTACGGCGCACATAAAAATACACTCGGATATTCAAAACAAAAGCGGAAATATCGATGTTAATTCCGCTGTTTCAAATATGCTCACAAAGATGCTTGACCGCGCATATTCTGAGGGCTGTGACATACTCGGCATAGAAAAAAGACTCAAATCAAAGTTTATGACTCAATCGGAAGCAGATTCATCCGGCATTCATTCAATAGTAAATAATTGTAAATTTTTAATAGATTTTGACTGAAAATTATAACCAATAAACAAAATCCGAATTTATTGATATTTTTCCTTAACTTAAAGATTTTTATGGTATATAATGTAAAACAGATGCAAAACTTGTAATCTTTTGATATATTAAGGATAATTTTTTAAAAAGGATGATTGTAATATGAAAGAATTAATCGCAAGAAAAGTAGACCGTTTGGGAAGGATTGTTATACCCAAAGAGCTTAGGGATAATATGCGTATCACGCATGACGACCCCCTTGAAATTTATGTAAAAGATGATAACATCGTTATCACCAAGTATAACCCAATCGATGATGCCGACGGCGTTGCTTTTTTGAGAAATGTTGATAAACTCGGAAGAATTGTAATACCTAAAGAGCTTAGAGATTCGATGAACATAAAATATAACGACCGCCTGAAAATCTTTATTGACTTTCAGAATATTGTGATCAAACAATGCAATAAAATGTGCATATTCTGCGGCAGTCGTGAAAATCTCAAAGATACGCTTGGCTTATCGGTATGCAGCGGCTGTCTTGCCAAAATTAAATCAGAGGCATAACTCTACATATAAAATATTATCGGGGACGATTGAAATATCGTCCCCGTATATTTTATTTGCAGGGTTCGGCACAAACGCCGAACCGCTTTGTATTCTTTTTGTCATAATTGTATAATTAAATAACATAAAAAAGTATCATTAAAAAGTGCAGAACGCTTCCTATTACACAAAAAATATGAAATACGGAATGCATCCATTTTTTGTTTTTTCCCACACCATAGAATACCGCTCCGACCGTATACGCCACACCGCCGGACAAAAGCATCCAAAACGCAGGCGTACCGAGAAGTCTTATTATAAGCGATATTCTCGTTATAATAAGCCACCCCATGACAAGATAGCATATCATAGAGAATACTTTGTACTTCTTTAAATCAATGGAATTGAGCGTAACACCGATTGCGGCAAGCCCCCATATAATACCGAATATCGTCCAGCCCACCGCCGTGTTATATTCTCTTATCGTACAGAGAACAATCGGCGTATATGTTCCGGCAATCAAAATGAATATGGAACAATGGTCTATTATCTGAAATACACGTTTTGCCATTGTATCGGGCTTTAAACCGTGATATATGCTCGACATTGTATAAAGCGCAAGCATCGTCACGCCGAATATTACACCCGACACCACGCCATAACCGCTGTGGGCAAAGATGCTGCACAGGACAATTGCGGCTATTCCTATTGCGCCGCCGATTATATGTGAAACCATATTAAATATTTCTTCACCTCGGCTGTACTCGGGCAAGACCCTTTCACTAAGCTTTGTACGCTTTTTTCTTTTTAAATCCGCCATTCAAATCTCTCCTCTAATTGATTTAGTCCTTTTAACTTTGTTACATAGTATCACATATTAGGTCGTTTGTCAAGCAAAAATAAAATATTTAAAATAAATTTAACAATAAAAAGTTCTTGACAAATGTAGCTGACTATGCTATACTGATTATGGTAGCTACAAGTGTAATTACGCTTAACAAAAATCTTATGACTCATAAGGGGGCATTTTATATGTCGAATTCAAAACACACAATTACCGATTCGGAATACAGTATTATGAAAATTCTGTGGGGTTCGGAAAATAAAATGACGGTATCCGATGTTGTCAAGGCTCTTGACGGAAACGACTGGACGCCGTCAACCGTTTCTACTTTTTTACAGAGATTGTTAAAAAAGAATGTTGTATCATGTGAAAAAAAGGGAAACACAAACTTATATTACCCGATTCTCAAACAAAATGATT
>URAN01000075.1 GCA_900545865.1 uncultured Eubacteriales bacterium | reverse complement strand
CCAACCAGTTGTATTTTTATATATTTTATAAGCTTCGTAAGTTTTCTTCATATTTGCAGGAAGATAATCCTCAGGATTATCGACCTTAGGTAAAGGAACAGGTCGATCAGGTCGATTTGCACGTGTCTTAGTATTAACCAAGTCTTTTCCATGTAAATTATTAAAAATTTCATCAACAAATATAAGATTAGTCTCTTCTATATTTTCAGAAACAGTTTTACTTAAAATCTCCCCATTCCTTACAATTCGTTCATTCTCTTTTACAACAACGACAGGGAAACCTGGTATAATATCTGCTGGAAAAACTTCAGTTTCTCCGTTTCCGTAATAAATTTTCACATCATTATTGTCAGAAACTTTTACTGCAACAGCAGGTAATTCATCAATTGTATTCCAACTATGAACAGAAAAAGAATTTTCAGGGAGAGTTGGTACAAATAAAGTTAAAGTCGGCAGTTGCTTATGAATACATTTCAATTCATCTGAGGTTAAATATTTTTCTAAATATTCCTCTAAAGTAACTCCATTTTTCAATTGTTTGTCTTTAATCAAACAATAAAGAACATCATAATCAAAATCAATTTGCTTCAAAGCTTCTTCTTTTATTAAAGAACGTACTTCTTCGTTTTGGCCCAATACTTTCACCAAAGCAGAACTAAACTTTTGTTTCAAAATCAAATTGCTTTCGCTTTGTTCCAAAAAAGTTGCAGACACAACATTTTTATCAATATCATACGAATTTTTTCAAATTTCTATGTATTGCACAAATTAAATTAACATTGGTATATAACAAATATGCCTATTCCATCATTCGGAATAGGCATAAAAGTCAATATGGTTCAGAAAATTTATTAAGTTTCGACTATATTTTTTGAATACAAACAATTCTATCGCATAATTTGATTTTTATTTCTATATTTATTCTGCCGCTCAGCTTCTTCTTCAAGTTCTAATGCCTTGTTATAATTCATCTGAATACGTTTCGCATCTTCCAATATATTATTGCACATTCGGAGTTTTGATCTAAGTTCTTTTAATTCGATGTTTATATCATAAATTTCATTTTTGGTGTTTGGTTTGCTATATAGACTCGCCCGTTTTAATGTCAATTCTGCAATTTTATCTTCTGCGTTTTGTTTCATATCATTGAGCTGACCGGTCGTTTCAATATTATTCTCAATCAAAAAATGAAATTGTTTTTGGTAACGCTCAAATTTGACAAGTTCATCACGCATATAAAAAGATATTCTCTGCGGTGTTTCCTTTTTACGTATCTTTCCGAACAGATATAGGTAATGATAATACAACGCCTTAAATCCGTGCAGTTTTGTCGGTTCGTACTTTTTAAGCCAAGCGTTATAGTCCGCTATAGGCTTATCCAAAATCCGTATGCCGTTTCTTGCTGCTATAATTCGCTGTCTTATTGCTTCCTCACTGTAATTCTTGCCGAGTGATTTAAGCCGTATATATCTTTGGGAATAGGCAGGCTTTAATGCAATATACTTAACATCACGCTTAACCTCATATCCACGCTGTTTTAATATTCTCCAAAACTGCTCATATGTATATGAACACTTGATAATTTCATCGAGTTCGTCTCTTATCTGTCCCCTTATGGTTGGTCTGCCCTCCTGTTCGGCTTTCCATTCTGCATAGTTTTTACCCTTGCCGGGGTTTTCTATTACAGACAAGCCATATTCTGTACAGATTTTATCCGATTCTGCTCGCATAACCCAGTAAGCCTTGCTACCACCCCTGAATTTCTTTCCGTCAACAAAAGAAACGGAATTCAGGCAAAAGTGGTTGTGAATATGCTCATGGTCGAGATGTGTTGTAACAAGTACTTGAAATCTATCGCCCCACAAACGCTCTGCAAGCTTGATGCCGATTTCATGTGCCATATCAGGTGTAACCTCGCCCGGCAAAAAGCTCTGATAGCCGTGATAGGCTAAAATTTTATCTGCCTTTCCGAATTGCAACTTTGTCATAACCATCTGATCACGGGCAATGTTCGGGGATAAATTTATCCCCGAAACATAAACCTTATTATGCGTTTTTGCTCCGTCCTCAGCATAATCTATTACATCCGTTAAGGCTTGAAGCTCCGTATCTGTATATCTGCTGCCGTCTGTCTTTTCCGGATTGGTAACATAATTTATCACGCTGTCCAGACGACCTTTTATAGACCAAATTCTTGTAGCAGCCATTTATCATCCCTCCTTTCGGGCACAAAGACCACCTTACTTATTTCCGTGATAAATTTGTTTAACTTATAAGCATTTTCCACGTATGCCTTTGCATTGATAAAGCCTTTTGAGTTTGCCACCTTTGCAATCTGATTCAGACTGTTTCCAATAGCGTTTAATTCTTTCATAATACCGTAAAAATCAGCTGACGGTTTTTCCTTCGGTTGTGTTCCCATAATCAGCATCCGCAGATATACTTCTCTGGGGACACCAACTTTTTCAGACGATTGTTTCAAAGTCTGACATTCATCATCACTGAGCCGAAGCATCATTCTGTTGTTTCTCGCTCGCATGAAAATTCTCCTTTCTGCATTGGGGTATTAGGGGGAACGCCACTAAAATGGAGAATTTGGGCATCCAAATGCTATGCTTGTTAGAACATTAAGTTCCTACTTTATACATAAATCAGTTCGTGATTTATAACCTCATTGGCAGAGGCTTTTGCACTGTTCATATGTCTTACCCATTCCATTTGTTGTGCCTCCTTGTCGGGAGCAATTTGCTCCGCCGCTTTTATAAATTGATTTAAAATCTCCTGTGCCTGCACATCAATTTCATGCAGATGTTCATTCAAGTTCCCGGTTATCATAAGATAGCTGTAGAAGCATTTTCTTTCGCTTTTAATATACTTCAATCTCATTCTGCCGTATTTGCCAATTTCATATTGATTTTGCGGTACAGACAAATTAGGAATATAATAATCTCCGCAGCGAACATACTCAATTCCGTTTTCAATAAATTTTTCTTTCATGGTTCAGTCCTCTCATTCTTAGTAATTTTACGGGAATGTGCCACATTCCCGTTCAGGTGGTTAAAAGGGAATCAATATCTGAAATCTCTGTGCATACCCACAGCATCAAGATACTTCTGCCTTGCTTGTTCTTTTGCTTCAGCAGTATCAGCTGTTTTATATTCGGTGTAGTAGCCTCTTCTTGAAATTGCGTCAAGCTTTTTATCAATGCCACTCTTTATTTCATGGTAAAGCTCACACAACTCATCGTCACCAAGTTCAAATTCCTCGCTATAAAAATATTTAATCATCTTCACAAACAAGTCCTGCGTAATTTGTATTTTCTTCATATCACATCATATCCTTTCAAGGTGGCAAGATGCCCTATTGTATAGAAAGGGGCATCTTGCCATCTTACTTTAGTCTAAGCTCCAATACCATTGGTTGTTCAACCGTTTAGATTTCACATTCAATGCTTCCTTTGCATTTCGCAAGGTCTTTTCGGCTATGCCCTTTTTCTCTGCAAGCTCCATTATCTCCGTCTGCGGCATTTGACCATCAGCAAGCAATTTTTCAAGAAAATCCATAGCCGCTTGCTTCTTTGTGCCTTTTGCCGTTCCGGAAAGCAAATCATCAGCAGTAACATCATATTCACCTATCCATTCAAAACCGTTTTCCTCGCTCAATCGAAATGCAACTGCCTTTGCTTCGGGGGCAAGCGAGCTTTTTGTCTGACATACAACTCTGATTTCGGGCTCATCCTTGATTCTGCCGACGATCAGTACACTTCTTGCCGCTGCCTGAAAATCGATAGAGCCTAACCCTCTGTATGCAGATTTTCCGACGCTGCACTTGTTCATATGCCCGATTAAAATAATCGCACATTTATATTTTTCTGCAAGCTCGGCTATGTGCTTCATTACAGGTCTGATTTCGTTAGCTCTATGCATATCAACGTCTGCACCTAAAAAGCCTTGAATGGGATCTAAAACTACGAGCTTTGCATTTGTTTCAATGATTGCTTGTTCAAGCCGTACATCACGCATTGTAAGCGGTGTATCTTTATCATCAATTACAAGTACCTTTGAGCAATCCGCATTTGCAGCCAATAACCGTGGTTTTATCGTATCAGCCAGTCCGTCCTCTACAGTTTGATAGATTACATTTATCGGCGGTTTTTTGTTTTCGTCAATTATGCTTTCGCCTTTGGTGAGTCGTGCAATAATCTGAAGCACAAGCGTTGTTTTGCCCTCGCCGGGATCGCCTTGTATAATTGTCACTTTTCCGTATGGAATAAACGGATACCAAAGCCAGCATATAGGCTCAACTTCAACATCACGCATATTTATAAGTTTTAAATTGCTCATTTTTTGTCACCTCCTATTGCAAATTTGCCGGAGGTGTGGTAAAATATCTTTGTTGTGAAGGTGTTTTACCACACTTTCCGAGTCCTTTTGTATTTGCCGATACATCAGGACTTTTCTTTTTCTGCCAACCCGTTGTAGGTTTGCGTCATAATCTGAATTATATCGAGTAAGTCACTGTCAATATTCGCACTGTTTTCTATTCGTCTTAACTCTGTCAAAATATCTGCCATTTGATTTCTTAAAGCCTTGTAAACTCTTGTGTTTGGCTGAACTATTACATCACGCTCCGACAGGCGTTTGATTATGTAGTCCTGTTTTGTAAGTCCTGACAGTTTTACTCTGACATTCAAATCATCTCGCTCCTGCGGTGACATCCGGAATGATATTATCACATTCCGCCATCTGCCTTTATTATCAAGCGTTTTATCCATTATCCTCACTCCTTTCCGAATTCAGTTTGTTAGCCATATCGAGCTGTGCCGATGGAAACATATGAGCATAATTATATGTTATGTCTATGCTTTCGTGGCCAACTCGGTCAGCTATTGCAACAGCCGAAAAACCTAAATCAATCAATAAGCTTATGTGGCTGTGACGAATTGAATGTATCGGAATACGCTTCACTCCGGCAGCTTTAGCGCCTCTATCCATTTCATGATGCAAATAACTTTTGCTTATTGGGAATATTCTGTCATTTTCTGAAATACCATAAAGGCTGTCGATATACTCTTTCATTTCTTCACACAAGAAATCAGGCATATTAATTACTCTGTTGCCTTTTTCAGTTTTAGGACTTGTTATAATATCCTTTTTCCTAATACGCTGATATGATTTGCTGATTGATACAGTTTTTCTTTCAAAATCAAAGTCCGATGGTGTCAATGCAAGCAATTCACCCAACCGTATTCCTGTCCAATACAACATTTCAAACGCATAGAACGAAATCGGCTTATCAAGCATTTCATCAATAAACTTCATATACTCATCCTTTGTCCAAAATTCTTTTTCTTTGTTCTTCGCCTTACCCATATTTCCCGCTTTTGCAGCCGGATTTTCAGATAGTCCGTAAAACTTTGCCGCATGATTAAATATTGTACTTAATTGATTATGCAAAGTTTTAAGATATACCGGCGAATACGGCTTGCCATTCTCATCACGGTAATTCATCATCTCATTTTGCCACTTAATCACATCTTTCGGCTTAATATCAGATATACGCTTCTTACCGAAATATGGAATCAGCTTATTATCAATGATAGAATCCTTTGTTTCCCATGTTGTTTCCTTGATTCTCGCTCCGATGTCTTCCCGATATAGTCCCACAAAGTTCTCAAAAGTCATATCTATATCGGATCTCGCCTTACGCAGTTGCTCTCGCTCCCAACATTGAGCTTCTCGCTTTGTGTTGAAACCACGCTTTTGTGTTTGTTTTCGTTCGCCTGTCCAATCGGTAAAACGATAAACGGCTCTCCATTTGTCACCATCTTTATAAACTGCCATTTTCACTACTCCTTTCTGCCTGTGGCTTATAGTTTACTTTCTCGAAAAAGTACTGCTTACTTACTCTGCCGGCAATGGTGCGAAACCCTTGCCGTTGCAGCTCGGAATTCATTTCCTTGATAACCTTGTAAGCATATGACTTTGATACTCCGAGTATCTGCTGCACTTCATCAGCTCTCAAAAACAAATTCCCCATGTTTTCACTCCTCACTATTGTTTTTTATCATTTAGCGTGAATATAATACAAATAAATGCTTTTATGCTCGCATTAACTCAACGCAATTTGATAATGTATAACCATTATATCCTACTTTTAAGATAATGTCAAGTGTTTTTCAAAAATTTATTATCTTTTTTATTTCTTATAGTTGACTAACTCAAACTAATATGTTATAATAGTAGACAGAACAATACGATTGGAGATATATTATGGCTATCGGAGAACGAATACGGTTTTTAAGGAATCTGCACGGCGCTACGCAAAAATGGCTTGGCATAAAACTCGGTTTTAGCGAGAAGACAGCCGAAACCCGTGTGGGTCAATACGAAATAGGCGTCAGAACACCAAAAGATGATATGATAAAGGATATTGCAAAAATATTCGGTGTGTCACCGCAAGCAATTAAACTGCCTGACATCGACAACTACGATGCTCTGCTTCACACCTTGTTTGCAATAGAAGATATATATGGGTTGACAATAAATATGCTTGATGATGAGTTTTGCCTTACCCTCAATAGAGATAACCCGTCTTATTTTCCTATGTACGATATGCTTCGTGCGTGGAATAAGGTTGCCCGTAAATACAGAAATGGAGAGATAACAAAAGAGGAATACGATTATTGGAGATATAATTATCCGGAAAATAATTCTAAAAACACAAATTAAGTCGAAAGAAAGGTGAAAACAATGCCATTTAGTAAAACAATTCAAATGTTCATATTTGATGGCAATCCCAACGGGCGTATCATGTGTGAACTATCAAATTGGAATGGTCGTGTATATAAAATTTCGAGAAATGAACTATCAGAGTTTTCTCAAAGAGCTGACTTGGAAAATACAGGAGTTTATTTTTTATTCGGAAAAGATGAAGAAAATAACGATACTGTTTACATTGGAGAAGCTGAAAAAATGTTTTCAAGACTAAAACAGCATTTGAGAGATTCCGAATATTGGAATGATTGCATTGTCGTCATTAGTAAGGACAATTTACTTAACAAGGCACATGTAAAATATCTCGAAAACAAATTTTATATGTTAGCTCAAAATGCCGGCAGATCAATTGTTATAAATAATACAATTCCAACTTGCTCATCTATATCAGAATATGATGAGGCTATGTTGCATGAGTTTATCAACAATGCAAAATTGCTTGTAAATACACTTGGATATAAAGTTTTTGATACAATTGAAGATACTGCCGTAAGGCAAAACGATACTGAACAGTATTTTTTTATAAAGGCGGCAAGAGGAGCAGATGCAAAAGGAATGATAGTATCAGATGGATTTGCTGTAATGAAGGGATCAACTATTGCATTTTCTACAGTTCAGAGTATGCCAGATAGCCTAAAAAAACTGCGTGATTCCTTAATCAAAAAAGAAATTATAGATAAAAATTTCAAACTAACAAGAGATTACATTTTCACCAGTCCATCACTTGCAGCTGCAATTGTAATGGGGCGTAACGCAAATGGGCGAACAGAATGGAAAAATGAAGAACACAAATCAATCAAAGATATAGAAGAATTATAGAACAAACCAAAAAGAGCTAACTGAAAATCAAATCAGTTAGCTCTTAATTTTATAAATAATTTAATGTTGCCAAATCGTTGCCAATTTGCACCTATAAGTGCCACAAACGGCGTGGTTAAGCCATTTGTCGGATGTGATATGTCATTCCCACTCGATAGTGGCAGGGGGTTTTCCGGTTATGTCATATACTATTCGATTTACATGTTTAACCTCATTGACAGTGCGGCGGCTTACCGTATCGAGTACATCATACGGAATCCTTGCCCATTCGCCTGTCATAAAATCGGTTGTTGTAACGGCACGCAGCGCAACGGTATAATCATACGTCCTCTCATCACCCATTACTCCGACCGAACGCATATCCGTTATTACCGCGAAATATTGGTTTATCTTTCTGTCAAGACCCGAATTTGCAATCTCCTCACGGAATATCGCATCGGCATCCTTTAATATTTCGAGTCTGTCCTCGGTTATTTCGCCTATGCATCTTATTGCAAGACCGGGACCCGGGAAAGGCTGGCGCCACACAAGGTTATCGGGTATACCAAGCTCCGTTCCGAGCTTGCGTACCTCATCTTTGAACAGGTTGCGCAGAGGTTCGATTATCTCTTTAAAATCAACATAATCCGGCAGACCTCCGACGTTGTGATGACTCTTTATAACCGATGCGTCACCCGTGCCGCTTTCAATCACATCGGGATAAATCGTTCCCTGAACCAAAAAGTCAACCGTGCCGATTTTTTTTGCCTCTTCCTCAAATACCCGAATAAATTCTTCGCCGATTATTTTACGTTTTTTTTCGGGTTCGGAAACACCGCTGAGTTTGCCCAAAAATCTGTCGGCACAATTTACTCGTATTAAATTAATATCAAACTGATGACGAAATATCTGTTCAACCTCATCACCTTCGTTTTTACGTAAAAGTCCATGGTCAACAAAAATACAGGTAAGCTGTTTTCCCACTGCTTTGCTCAAAAGTATAGCCGCAACGCTGCTGTCAACGCCGCCCGACAGGGCGCAAAGAACCTTTTTATCGCCTATTTTCTCTTTCGCCGAGGCAATAAAACGCTTTGCGTAATCAGCCATTGTCCAGTCGCCCGAAACCTTGCACGCTTTATATAAAAAGTTGTGAATAAGCTGTTTTCCGAACGTAGTATGTTCTACTTCGGGGTGGAACTGTACACCGAAGAATCCTTTTTCCGTATTCTGAAAAGCCGCTATCGGACAGCTGTCGGTATATGCCGCAATCTCAAATCCATCGGGAACTTTGACAATTTTATCGGTGTGGCTCATAAGACAATCTCTCTTATCTCCCGTATCATCGAACAAAATACTGTCACCCATATTCAACGGAGTAACTCCGTATTCTCTTTTGCCCGCGTGTTCAACGGCACCGCCGAGCATATAACTCATCAATTGCGCACCATAGCATATTCCCAAAATAGGAATTCCAAGTTCAAATACGCCCTTATCAACCAACGGTGCATTATCCGCATAAACGCTGTTCGGACCTCCGGTAAATATAATTCCCTTTGGGTTATATGCCTTTATTTCATCCAAACTTTTTGAATACGGAACGACAACACAATATACGTTCGCCTCACGCACACGGCGCGCGATGAGCTGATTATACTGTCCGCCAAAGTCGATTACAACTATCGTTTCGTTTTGCATAATTTAATTCGCCTTTCTGACTTTTATATTTCACATTATCAAGTATTTTAAAACGGGTCTGATATTAATATCAGACACCGTTTTATTACTGTAATTATTCTCCCATAAGACGCTTCATAATTTCATGATACGCGTCCTCAACGCCGCCCATATCACGGCGGAAACGGTCTTTATCGAGCTTTTCGTTCGTTTCGGCATCCCAAAAACGACAGGTATCCGGTGAAATTTCATCAGCCAAAACAATTGTTCCGTCCGAAGTCTTGCCGAATTCAAGTTTAAAATCAATCAATTTTATTCCGAGCGTCAAAAGATATTCTTTTAAAATATCGTTTACCGCAAACGCATACTTTGATATTGTATCAATATCCTCTTGGGTCGCAATACCGAGCGCAAGCGCATGATATGTATTTATAAGCGGATCGCCGAGGTCATCGTCTTTATAACTGAATTCAAGCGTCGGCGAGATAAGTACCGTTCCCTCTTGTACGCCATAACGCTTTGAAAACGAGCCTGCCGCAACGTTTCTCACTATTACCTCAAGAGGAACGATTGTAACCTTTTTCACAAGAGTTTCGCGGTCAGAAACCTGCTTTACCAGATGTGTGGGAATACCCTTTTCCTCAAGCATCTTCATAAAATGATTTGTTACCTTGTTGTTGATTATGCCCTTTGATTCAATGGTACCTTTCTTTTCGCCGTTAAATGCGGTTGCATCGTCTTTATAGTCCACCATTAAAATTTCGGGGTCATCGGTTTTAAAAACCTTTTTTGCTTTGCCTTCGTATAATTGTTCAAGCTTCTGCACGTTAAACTCCTCCTTATACCAAAAAATTATCGGAAAAACCGACTTTTGTTTAACATATTTATTTTAGTATAAATATAGAAAAAAATCAAGATAAATTTTGATTTTGATTTAAAATTGTCAATCTGCACAAAATATTGTATGCAATTGTCCATAGTGTATATCTCGGCACTGTTTTATATTGCATTAACCCGGTACACCGGCGCAGTTCCGCAAAAATTTGACACAGCCGTATTATGATTAAATCCGACCAAATGCAAAAATACCGAGGCACCAATAAATATGACAACTCGGTATTTTAATGTATTAAATTTTCAATTAAACCAAAACTTTACACTTCGGTTTTAATAATCTTGCTTTTTTCAAATATTTTAACGAGAATCGTTCCTACTATCAATCCGGCAACACCTTGTACCGCATTTGCGGGAATATTGACAAGCGATGCCCCAAAGCCGTACAAAAAGCCCTCAAACACATAATATCCGAAAACCATTATAAGCTCGGCGACTATACCGGAAACAATTCTTGCCGAAATATTTGTAACTTTGTTTTGTAAAAATCTGAATCCGAAATACGCCGCAATCGCCATTACACCCTTTATGATAAAAGTTGCCGGAACATATACGCCGTAACCCGAAATCAAATCGGCCAAGCCCGAGCCGAGACCTGCCGCAAGAAATCCGTAGAGCGGAGACAAAAGCCAGCCCGACAGCAATACGACACAGTCACCGAGATTCAAATACCCTTTGAGCGGTGACGGAATCTTAATAATCATTGTCGCGATGCAGGTCAGGGCGGCGAGCATTGCCGCTATAACGATTTTTTGAGTCTTTGTTTTCATTTTTATCAAACCCCTTTACAAATTGTTGAAAATATTATATAATATATCTGAATATATTACAATTACCAAAAAAGGAGTTTTTTATATAACCAGATGAAATATTCAATAGATATAAATTCAAAAGAAAGCGCATACATACAGCTCTATAAACAGATTAGACACGATATAATCAATTCCGTCTATAAATTCGGCGACAGACTTCCGTCAAAAAGAATGCTTGCTGAGGAAACAATGTCGAGCGTGATTACCGTTGAACACGCCTATGAGATTCTGTGTGATGAGGGGTATGTTGAATCGCGTGAGCGCAGCGGATACTTTGCGGCGTACCGAAAAGACGATTTTTTTCCGATTGACGAAAAAAAAATAACTTTTCCGAATGTAACTCATCAGCACAGCGCGGATGAGTTTCCTTTCTCGGTTTTTGCAAAGACAATGCGAAATGTTATATCAAAATACGGAGAGGAACTTTTAATCAAATCGCCCAATTCGGGAACTCTTGAACTCAGACAGGCAATCTCGGCATATCTCGCACGCGGAAAGGGCATAGATGTATCGCCGAATCAAATTATAGTCGGTTCGGGAGCGGAGTACCTTTACGGTCTTATCGTTCAATTTTTAGGGCGAGGTAAAATATATGCAATTGAAAATCCGTCATACGAAAAAATTTCATCGGTGTATGCGGCAAACGGAGCAAAGTGTGACCCGCTTGAACTCGGGAGCGATGGAATTTTAACATCAGAGCTGAACCGAACGAATGCATCGGTTCTGCATATCACGCCGTTTCGCAGCTTTCCGAGCGGTATTACCGCAAGCGCATCAAAAAAAGGTGAATATATACGGTGGGCAAATACGAGCGGCGGAATCATAATCGAGGATGACTTTGCATCTGAATTCACGGTTTCGACCAAGAATGAAGATACCGTTTTTTCTCTTGAACCCACGCACAGTGTAATCTATGTCAACACATTCACCAAAACGATTGCGCCGTCAATGAGAGTTGGGTATATGGTTCTTCCGAAAGAATTTGTTGGTGCATTTGAGAAAAAAATGGGATTTTATTCGTGTACCGTTCCCGTTTTCGAGCAATATGTTCTGACCGAATTCATAAACAACGGCAACTATGAACGGCATTTGAACCGAATAAGGCGAAAGCTGCGCCAATTGCAGAAATAGAATTGTTTCTTACGAAAAGTTATATGTTCAGCAAGAGTAAACGATGTACACAAACGCCATTCCCAAGCCGAATATCACTTGACGGCGTTCTGTTGTTTTAGCGGATACTCTTTTAGGGGTGTCCGCTTTTTTACGTTTTGGCATATTAATCGAGTAGAGGCTAACTCTTAATGAGCTTCGCCCCTCTCACACCACCGTGCGT
>URAN01000074.1 GCA_900545865.1 uncultured Eubacteriales bacterium | reverse complement strand
CCAACTTTCTTATTTGTTTCTTTTCGGGTTCGATGTGGAATATGGCAATTTTGTTGCTTATATGCCGCTGCGGCTTTGGGGTTTCTATCCTCGTTATTGCCGCCGAAATTGCCGCCGTAAGCAGTGTAAACACCGCCAGAAGTATCATTGATACGATTGCACGTATCATCATCTCACCCACGCCGATGACACCCAATTCACAGTACCCGACCGCCGACAGTATCGACAGTCCACTTACCACCGCCGCCGTTGCCGACGCATACAAGCATATCCGCCGTCTTGTTTTCTTGCTTAATTTAAATTTTGTCATTTGAATCATCCTTTCTTAAAAATCATTGCATATATCTCTTGCGAGTGCGTACAGTGTTATCCAACCGTTTTTATCAAAGCTGAAACGGTTTCGAGCCGAATCGGCTGAAATGTGCATTGTTTTACACACCTCGCCGATTCGCACCAGCATTTTATCATCAAATTTTTCGGCTAAGTCAGCCAAAATCTCTCTGTAATACGGTTTTTCTCTCGGCATCTTATTTCACCTCGCTTTCCCATTCAGCTAAGATTTCTTCTCTTAACTTGATAATACCGACCGCCTGTGGCTGATAGGTATTCAAGCCGGTGTTTACCTTTGACAGGTACGGTTCGGTGCATTTAGGATAGCCACGCTTTCGGATTTCACGAAGTAAATCCACCTGCGTCTTTCCGAGGTTCATTAACCTTGCTCTTGTTGGGTTTCCCATTTTTATCATCCTTTCTATTTTGAGATTGAAATATCAATTTTTCCGAGAATCTCTGAATACGAAATAGGCGTGTAATTTATTCGCTCTGCCGATACGCAGAAGTGTTGTTTGCTATAATCCTTAAACATCGGATTGTTATGTACGTGTCCAAAAATGTTTGCATAGGGCATATTTGAATTTACATACAACGGTTGATGCGAAAGCATAAAAAAACCGTCGTATAAAACAGGCATATCGTAAACATCTTCAAATCCCGCTTTTCTGTAAAAAGAGCTTGTTCCGAAATCGTGATTTCCCCTTATGAGAATCTTTGTGCCGTTTAATTTGGACAATATTCTTTTTTCGTCATCTGATTCGCAAAAATCGCCTAAGACAAAAACCGTATCACCATTATTCACGGTTTTGTTCCAATTATTAATCAGCGTTTTATCCATTTCAGCACTCGAATCAAACGGACGATTCTCATAACGAATAATATTGTCACTTCCGAAATGAGTGTCGGCTATAAAAAAACGTCTGCCAAAATATTCTTTTGTCATTTTTATCATCCTTTCTTGAAAATTTTTCTTGCATTATCGGGCAAGTTAGGTTATAATGTAATAAGTGATAATTTTATAACTTTTCTTGCGTCGATATTCGCAAGTGTTTTTGTTGTGATTTTGTTGTGTAACAAGTTACATTTATATTGTATCACGCTATTGCGTGAATGTCAATACAAAATCACGTGATTGCGTGTGTTTTGTATGATTAACCAAAAATGAGGTGCATTTCTTATGTATAATACACAAGAAGCAGCGGAACGCATTAAAGCGTTGCTTAAAAGTCAACACAAAAGCGTGTCGGGTATGCTCGATACATTAGGTTTTGGTGTGAACACGATTTCCGAGTTCGCCAAAGGTAAAGCGATTTCGTGTATCAGTCTTGCTAAGATTGCCGACTATCTCGATGTGTCGGTTGACTACTTACTCGGCAGAACCGACAGAAAAGAGGTCAACCGATGAAGCTTGAACCAAACGAGCAAAGGCAGAGAAAGTTTATTAAGATACTGATTAACTCAAACTCTGTCGATGGACGAACGTTCCTTATAAACAAAAAGTTTTATGATTTGTTTCCGTTTGATTGGGAAGAAACAAATTTTATAATAAACACTCTCAAAGGAAAGAAGCTTGTATCGCTTTACGAACCACCGAAACGCCTGCATATAGAAGAAGAGCTTTTTGCAGAATATCACGATATGGTACGCACTCACAAGAATCATTTAGGAACGGTGATTCGATGGTGCGTAGGTATTACGGTAACAATCTTAATAGCGTTATGGCAAGTAAAACGGCTGTTATAAACCACGGTATATACGATGTTTTATAGCTTATGTTACGGACACGTTTTTGCCGCTGTTCATAATATGCGATGTATTCGTTAAAAAGCCGCTGTTCTTCTTCGGTAAAACCGATGAAAGGGTCTTGGTGGAAAAACTCATAGTGTTTAGGACGCTTGTATATTTTTCTCACCTCGCTTTCGCTTATTGTGGCTGTTATTGCTATAACAGTCCAATACGGAAAAGAAATATCACAAACAGCAGAATTGGTAAGCAGGATAATATGACAACCAAAAGCGTGACAATCCAAAAGCGGAGCTCATCTTGACGATACATTTCACGGCGTAGGTAATAATGGTATATCCTTTGTTCCTCTTCGGAAAAGTAACAGGAAAGCGTACTGCCGTCGAACAGATGTTTATACTCATTGGGATAACGTGTCCTTGTGAGTAAGAAATGTATCTTTTTGAATAGGCTTAGCATTTTTCTCACCTCGCTTTGGTAACTTGTTATATTTATATTATACATCCTCAAATGAGGAAAGTCAATATAAATATTCATCATATGAGGAAATTTGGGGATTTGCACAAAAAAGTTAGATTGAATTTAGTAATTATTACGAAAGGAAGATGTGAAAATGTTTTTAGAGAGAACTCTTGAATTAATTGAGAGAAAAAATATTTCAAAGAACAAACTGCTGACAGATTTAAAGTTGTCAAAAAATTCGTTTGTTAATTGGTCTGAACGAGGCACTGTTCCGAGTGCGGAAACAATTGAAAAAATTGCCGATTATTTCGGCGTGACAACGGATTATTTGCTTGGCAGGACGGATTTAACAGATACCGAAAAAACAATGAAACTCACCTTAGACGATATTCGAAACTTAAGCGAAGCCCAACGAGCTATGCTTAAATGCAGAATACATCAGCTTATGATTAACAAATATCAAAAAGATGATTTTTTTGAAGACTTGAATGATAAGCTCAATATCAATAATTCATATATGTGGTTTTATCATTTAAATGATTTTTCGCTTGATGATAAAATCCCTCAAATGTTAATCGGGACAGAAGCTGATCTCAATTCGCTTTTTGATAAAATGAGCATTGTTATCAAAAACAAGGCAACTGCGACAGCGCTTTCGGTAGATTATTCCGGAGACACTGCATTTCCTATTCTTGTAGCCGGAAATAAGATTTTCCCTGCATTGTCTACGATGTCACTTGCCTCTTTGGATGCTCTCGAAAACGGATTACAAAGGCAAATTGATATAAATCAAACTCGCTCTGATACTAATATTGAAGATGATTTGGTCGCCGATATAAAATCAAGTCTTAAAACAAAAGCAAAGGTATAAAATTACTTTTTGCGTTCCTACAAATGTTGGTATGTGTAAGTACGTGATTTATATACTGTGATTAAATCGTAAGGTATAATTATTATAACTTCGGATCGCTTTTGCGGATGAGTTGGAAAAAGAATAGTAAAAATTAATATATAAACAAGGGAGATTTTATTATGAAAAGGATTTTATGCTTGGTATTGGTTTGTTGCGTTATGTGTTCGGCGTGCATAATGCAAGGGGTAACGGTTTTTGCCGATGAGGATGTTGAGTATTATCTGGGTACTGAAATACCTGCGTTCAGAGAGGGGATAGGGTACTGGAGTGAGGAACATATTATACATAGAAATCACGTAATATATTGTTATCCGTATGTGACGGAAGATGAGTATCATTCTTATCGACAATTACTTGAAACTAATGGATTTAATATTTTCGAAACAAAAGATAATTCTGAGTATTTAGTTAATTATGAGGATTCTCTTGCAGGAACGACTCTTTTGTATTCAAAAGAGTTATTTGGAACTGTTGCATATGTGTATATATCATTTTTTGATAAGGTTAAAAAAATGACAGTACAAGTCTGTGATTCAGAGGGATATTATGATGTTATAGAGCCTGACGATAATGAATCGTATCATAAAGGGTGCAGAGATGCCTTGATTCAATATCGAAGAGGATACTATTATAGTGCGCTTGAATCTCTCAATAAATATATAGCAGAAGAAAAGGAAAACAAGAGTTTGGCTCTTAACGAATCAGAAGGAGCATTTTTTAATCAGCTGTATGCAAAGGTTGAATATGCAATAAAGTATTCGGATGCAATTAATGCGTGGTTGGATAAAATAGAAAATTATATAGACAGTGGCTTGTATTATGAAGCTTTGGCTGAATCAGGTTGGCTTAAACAAACTTATAAGCTGTCACCATATGATTTGGCGTGGGTGCAATTATATGAGCGTTGGGCGCAAAAAGACCTTAACAACTACCTGTTTTCTACAGGACTGAATAAGGCTGTAAATTATTATATTAATGGAATGTATGATGAAGCGCGTGATGAGTTGTGGTGGATTAGAGACACGCCTACAGATGTTCAGGATTACATAAGCACATATAACGCTCTTGTAAATATTTTGAACGGTATAGATTAATCTCTTTGTAAAACTATGGAATGAAAAAGGGGTGGAGTTATGAAAGGTATATTGATAATTTGAGCGAAATGCCATATAATAAAATATATCAGATAAAGAGAGGAGCATATTTATGTCAGTTAAATCAACCGTATATATTCAAAAAGAAGAAGATTGGTATGTTGCGACAAGTATAGAAACGGGAGTTGCGTCACAGGGGAAAAGCATTGATGAAGCAATCGCAAATTTGTCAGAGGCTTTGGCTCTTTATTATGAGGACAGCAAACCCGATACGGAACAATCACCGGTGTTTATAACGACGTTGGAGGTAGCAGTATAATGGGGTCAAAATATCCTGTCTTGCCGCCGAAAACGGTTATTAAAACATTAGAAAAATTCGGGTTTGGGTTTGTGAGCCAAAAGGGAAGTCATATGAAATACGCCAATCAAAAATACGTTGTAATTATCCCCAATCATTCAGAGGTGGCAAAAGGCACACTGAAAAGCATTTTATCAATGGCACATATTGAACTTGAAGATTTTTTGAGGGAATTATGATACAAAGCGCAAAATTCGGGTTATGACCGATGTAGTGTTTGCAAGCCGTAAAAAAGATTATGACAGATAATAAATCGGAGAGGATATGAGGAATAATGGCACTTACCAGACGCAATGACGGACGTTGGTGCAAGACAAAGACGATAAACGGAAAAAAGATGTATTTTTACAGTGCCGAGCCTACAGAGAAAAAGGCGCTCAGAGATATTGAGAATCAGATGATAGAATACACAGGTGAGGTTCAAAAGGGTAAGTTGTTCAAAGATGTTGCCGAAGAATGGGAAAAAATCAAGCGAGAAGATTTAGACCCTGTGACGTGGTACAAAACTTATAAAGCCGCTTATGCACAAGTCAAAGAGCGATTCCGTGAATTAAGTATCGTGAATATAACACCGTTTGACATAGATAAATACTTTAAAAAATTGAAAGCAAATAAGTATTCTCACAAATATGTTGCAACAAGAAAAAGTGTGTTGAATATGATTTTTGAATACGCTTTCGTCAGGGGTTATGTCAACGATAATTTTATTTCGTCTGTACCGATTCCGTCGGGACTTGGCAAAAAGGCTCGGAAAGCACCGTCGGAAGATGATATAAAAATTGTAACGTCCAATTATGAGGGGGATGATTTTCTCTTCTATTTTTTGGTATATACGGGACTTAGAATGTCAGAGGCGTGTGCATTGACGAATGAAGATATTGATTTTGATAACAATCTGATATACATAAACAAAAAAATTGTTTGGGACGGAAACAGACCTGTTTTGAAACATCAGCCAAAAACAGAAGCAGGGGAAAGAGCCGTGCCGTTGCTTTCCGAACTCAAAAAGCGTATGACGAAAAATTTTGAGGGTTATTTGTTTAGTAGAGATAACGGAAAATCGCCATATACTCAAAAACAATTGAGAATTATCACAGACGGATATAAAAAGAAACACAATATCTCATTTACACCGCATCAGTTAAGACACGCATTTGCATCTTTGGGCGTGGAAGCTGATTTGTCGGTTAAGGAATTGCAATACATAATGGGACATTCGGATATTCACACAACAATGGATATATATGCTGAAATTCGCAAGAGTCAACAAACATCTATTGCAAACAAAATGAGTGAGATTAAATACTAAGTACTTTAAAAAATCTGACAACTTTTTGACAACTTTTTTATCGCAAAATGACCCTAAATGAGCCAAAATGAACCCTCTGAAAAACAAAAGAAAAACCCTTGAAAACGCCGTTTTTAAAGCATTTTCAAGGGTTTTTGCACTGGTCGGGGCGACAGGATTCGAACCTGCGGCCCCTTGGTCCCAAACCAAGTGCGCTACCAAACTGCGCCACGCCCCGACAACTTATATATTATAACCTATTATGTTGTAAAAGTCAAGCGTTTTTTCCGCTTTTTATATTATTTTTATATTATTTTTATATTATTCTTTTTTGAAACTGAGCTAATGATTAAAACCGTAAAATTGAACAGCCGCGGATACATCTCCGCGGCTGTGTTGCGTTTAATTTCCACATTCAATACTGATGCTGTTAAAGACATCGAGATAATCGTTGACCGAGTTGTTTTTTTTGTCATTGCCGCGAATATCCATTATTGCTTTTCCGTCATGCATCATAACGGTACGTGAGCCGTACTCTGCGGCATATCTTAAATTATGCGTGACCATAATGGTTGTGATATTCTCGCCTTTGACGATTTCATCGGTGAGTTTCATAACAATATCTGCCGATTTCGGGTCAAGAGCGGCGGTATGTTCGTCCAACAGCAATACATCGGGGGTTTTAAGCGTTGCCATAATCAGAGCAAGAGCCTGGCGCTGTCCACCCGACAAACTTCCTGTTTGTGTTCCGAGTCGGTTTTCAAGACCCATTCCAAGGACTTCGAGTCTTGTCTTATAATAATCGGCACGTTTTGTATTTAAACCGCGTCCCAACCCAAAACGCTTACCTTTATTATCGGCAATCGACATATTTTCAAGGATTGTCATTGTCGGACAAGTGCCCTGTGACGGGTCTTGATACACACGCGCAATCCTTTTTGACCTGACGTAATCCTTTTGTGATGTAATATCCGTACCGCCGAGGATGACTTTTCCCGAGTCAGGTTTAACCTCACCCGAGATAATGTTCAGCATCGTGGTCTTACCCGAGCCGTTGCTTCCTATAACGGATATAAATTCGCCCTTTTCCGCAACGAAAGAAAAGTCGGAAAACAACGCCTTTTCATCAACGGTATTTGGTTTAAAAACCTTTGAAATGTTTTCAAGTCTAAGCATTGGCGTTTTCTCCTTTCTTTTTACCCGACATTATATCGTTCAAAACAAGCGTCAGGACAAATAAAACCGATATAATCAAATTTGTGTCGGATGACTCCATACCGCTTGCGAGCGCAGCGGAAATACAAGCCTTGTATATAACCATTCCGATGAGTACGCCCGAAGTTGTTCTGACAAATTTTATCTTTTTGAATATGGTTGTTCCGATTATAACTGCCGCAAGGCCCGTAACCATTATTCCCGTACCCGATGCGATGTCGAATTGCAGGGAACGCTGGCAAGCCATTGCACCCGACAAAGCGATGAGGGCATTTGAGATGGCAAGACCTATGATTTTAACCTTCCCGGGGTTTTGAGAAAGAGAGGATACAAGTCTTTCGTTTTCGCCTACACAGCGCAGCAAAAAGCCCGATTTGGTTGACAGATACCAATCCAATATGTATTTTATAATAAGAGCAATAACAAATATTATTATCAGGTATCTGAACGAAAAGATTGTTTGCGGAACAGAGGAGGGAAGTGTGAAAATCGTGTCCTTTCCCATCAAAAACTCGTTAGGCTTGCCGACTATGCGATAATTGATTGAATAAAGCGCTGTCATCGTAAGAATGCCTGCGAGCAGGTTCTTGATATGCAGTTTAACGTGCAGTATACCCGTAAGCATTCCGGCGAGTGCACCCGCGATAAATGCGGCCGGCAGGCACAACCATGGGTTTACGTCACGCACAAGCAGGGCAACGCAAACCGCTGCGCCGAGCGGAAACGTTCCGTCTGCCGACAAGTCGGGAAAGTCCAGTATTTTATAGCTTATGTATATTCCCAGGGCCATTATTCCGTAAATAAGACCCTGTTCAAGTATTCCGATAATAATATCCGTCACAGTGTTCTCCTATCCGCCGCAGGTGTGCGGCTTTGAAATTTTGTTATTCAACGCAATTCTTACCCATACCGCCACAGAGCGCGGATATGGGTAAGAGAATTTAAATTTAATGTTTATTTAACGTCAGCGGTTGACATAACGCTTTCGGGTATTGAGATACCGAGTTTTTCAGCGACCGATTTGTTTACGGTGATTTTGCTTTCGGTCAATGTTTCATAAGGAATTGTTGAAATATCTTCGCCGTTTAAGACTTTTGCCGCCATTTCACCGGCTTGGATTCCGAGGTTAAAGTAGTCAAGCCCTGCGGATGCGATACAGCCGTTTCCGACCTGTTCTTCTTCAGAACCGAATACGGGGATATTCTTTGCCGATGCTTTGTCGAGAATGATTGCCAATGACGCAACAACGGTATTATCTGTCATATTTGAGATACAGTCAACTTCGTTTAATACAATATCGGCTGCCGCAGGAACATCGGCTTTTTTGGATATACCTTTTTCAACAATTTCAAAGCCGTAATTCGGAGCAAGCTTTTTGTAATCCTCTAATGTGCTGACCGAATTCGCTTCGCCCGTTGAGTATAAAATACCAATCTTTTTAGCATCGGGAAGTACTTCTCTTATAAGTTTAAGCTGTGCCTCAACCGGAAGTTTATCGGATATTCCGCTTATTCCGGGGAGGGGTTTTGTGTCTGACTCGGCAAGTTTTGCCGCAACCGGGTCGGATACGGCATTAAAGATTACCGGAATCTTTTTGTCAAGACACGCCGCGTACAGTGCCTGTGCCGAGGGGGTTGCTATGCCGCATACCAAGTCAAGATTTTCAGCGGCAAAATTTGATGCAATCTGAGTATTCTTTGACATATCATCTTGTGCGCCGACATATTCGAGCTTTATGTTATCGCCGTCTTTAAAGCCTTTGTTTTCAAGACCTTTTATAAATCCGTTGCGGCAATTATCCAGTGACGGGTGATCCGAAATTTGCGTGATGCCGATTTTATAGACTTTCTTGTCCGAATCGGTTTGCGATGCCTGTTGGTTCGAACTTCCGCAGCCCGAAAGTGCCGAAATGCCGATTGCGGCAACGACAGCAACCGTAACTGCTCTTTTCAGCAAGCTTTTGAACGATAATGTGTTTCTCTCTGCCTTTTGTGTGTTTGTGTTGATTGTTTTCATTTTCTCATCTCTCCTAATCTGATTTTTTAATAATCGGTCTTATATAACAAAAAAAGACCTTATCAGCGGATAAGACCCAAAAGCAATTATATTATAACGATATAGAATATCAATAAATACACTAATATTAAATTTGCTCGTCTAATCTCATCTCATCTAATCTGGTAACAGTATATCATACGAAATTCGGTTTGTCAACAAAATTTTTAAAAAAAATTGCATTTTGTCATTTGATACAAAAGGTATGTAATTAAAAAATGTCGGAATGTATATATCCGACAATCCTCTGTGCCGCGTATGCGGCACAGAGGGTGAAGATTATTCGAAATTCACGCAAAGCGGAGCTTTGACCGATATGGTATCGATTAGCCTAAAGCTATCATTAATTGAATAAAGCGTAACGGTGTCATCGTTCATATTACAGCAAAAAATCATATCATCGGCGATGTTGAAATCTCTGGGATGGTCGCCCGTCATTATAAAGTCGGATAATTCGAGCTTATCATCATTAATGTCAAAGACCGCAATCGAATTGTGTCCGCGGTTTGAAACATAAAGACGATTTTTGTAAATGCGGATTGCCGCGCCCAGATTTATTCCGCAAAACTCATTAGGCAAAGCGGAGTAGGTTTCACGCGGTTTTACGCTTTTGCCGTCATACTCAAAAACGGTAACGGACGAAACGAGTTCGTTTACACAATAAATATATTGTCCGTCATCCGAAAAAGCGAGATGTCTTGCGCCGTAACCTTGGGGGACGGCGGATGTGAAACAGGTGTTTAGATTTCTGTCACAGAAAAAGATTTTGTCAAGCCCCAAATCGGTGACACAGATATACTTTTTGTCGGGTGTTGCGCCGACAAAGTGTGTGTGTGGCATTTCCTGGCGTTTGGGATTTATTCCCTTGCCTTCGTGCACTGCGAGAGTGTCGGGAAAGTGTATTGCGCTGCCCGATGAATAGTTTACCGCATAAACATCATCGTCACAGGTGCATATGTGACAAGCAACTTTTCCCTTTGTGGGTATCGTTTCGCTTTTGTTTGTTAAATTTCCGTCAGGGTCAATGTCAAACGTACACATTCCGCTTATGTCGTTGCCGAAAGGGTCGCGTAAAAGAACGTGCATTTTGTTATCATTTACGGCAAAAAACATTGGTTGGTCAACAGGCGTGAAAGATTCTCGGTTAAGCTTGTTATCCGACATCGAAAACCGATAAATTCCGCCGTCCGGAACACAAGACGCAATATATATTTTTTTCATTTTAATCTCCGTTCCGCCGCCCTGCATCGGCATAGGTTATAATTAAATTTGTCTTATCCGCAGGGAAAGAAATGATAAGAAGTTAAATTGTATGCACTGAATTGATATTGCTACATTAATAATATAAACTTCGTTTAATCAAATGTCAAGCCATTTAATTAAAATGTAACAGAAAAATTATTCAAGGCATTGCCGATGCGGAATGCTTTCGGTTTTAAATGCAGTTGTCGGGTATATCCCGTAACGAGGATTAAAATACATCTCGAGAATGAGCGCATTAAGGAATGAAAAATGTTTTTTTAGAAATTTTTTGAAAAAATTAAAAAAAGTTAAAAAAAGGGGTTGACAAATCCGAAAAAAGGTAGTATAATAAACGAGTTGGCTTTCAAGAACGGCTGACAAAAATGCGAGCATGCTGGAACCGGCAGACAGGCACGTTTGAGGGGCGTGTGCTTATGGCGTGTGGGTTCAAGTCCCACTGCTCGCACCATTTATTTTGCCTGATAGTGTAATGGTTAGCACAAGTGACTCTGACTCACTTTGTCTGGGTTCAAATCCTAGTCAGGCAGCCAGCCGAAACGGAATGGTTTCGGCTATTTTTCAATGTGGGGGTATAGCTCAGTTGGGAGAGCGGTTGCTTCGCATGTAACAGGTCTGGGGTTCGAATCCCCATATCTCCACCAGCGCAAAAATCCTTGAAAATGCTTTAAAGACGGCGTTTTCAAGGATTTTTCTTATGCTTTTCAGAGGGTTCATTTTGACTCATTTTGGCTCATTTTGCGATAAAAAAGTTGTCAAAAAGTTGTCAGATTTTTAAATGAATTCGTTAGAGATTCTTATTTCAGTTAATTCAGCGCTTATATTTTATGCTTTGTGATTTATTTTAAGGCATTGTTTAGGTCGTTTTTTACGGCTTTTACGGTGTCTTTTTTGATTTTTAGGTCTAATTTGTATATATTCCACAACAAATATTCGGTTTGTGTCTTTAAATTTCTTATATTATGACGTTAAAGTTGTCCGTTTTGTCCGTTTTTTTCAGATATACTTGAAATCAGACAGGTAAATTTTTTTATTTGTTTATGCTTCCCTCCGACGTTCGGGCGGTTTTCTGACTGCCCGGACGATATAAATTCGATTGTGAGGTGATTTTATGGCGAGAGGAAAGAAGCTTAAACCGCAACAGGTTTATGACATTATGTCGAGCTGGGCGGTAAAGGGAAACTTCGCGGAAACGTCAAGAGAACTCGGCTATGCCGTTTCGACGGTGGAAACTATTGTAAAAAGGAATAAAGACAAGGACGAGTATATTTCTCTTGTCAAGCAAAAGAGAGCAGATTTTTCGGCGAGAGCCGATAAGATTATTGACAAGGAGCTTAGGCTTCTTGTCAGACAGCTGAGCCGAGCAATTGACAGAGAAAACGAGATTGACGAGTTGATTGATGTTATAGCTGACGCTGATGCGGAGGTTATAAGTGACAGAGACAGGACAGAGGTCTTAAAAAGATTGGCAAGACTTAAAATCGAGGACGTCAAGGCTATTATAACTGCAATCAGTGACCATTATTATAAGGCTTGCTATCATACATTGATAGTACATTATCAAATGGAAGAAGAGAACTTATCAGCTGGCTTAAAGGAAGAAACTATTCAATCTAATCTCATATTTTTGAGTTTTTCGCCGTCGGTATGTTTGCGATACGCATTTTATCGAAGCAGCAGTCAACGGTGACGAAAAATTTGCAATACTGTTAAATTTGAGTTGATAGAAATTTTGCCAACTTTTACTTGACACTAACCTTTATGCGGAAGGAAATTGACTTTTGGTAAAATATGTGTTATAATAAAATAAAAAGCGTATAAAGGAGTTGTTTTTATGGCTTTAATTAAATGCCCTGAATGTGGCAAAGAAGTGTCTGATAAGGCTTCTGCTTGTATAAATTGCGGATTCCCGTTATCAGAATTAGCAGATACAAATATTGTTGAAGAAACATTAAGCAAAGCAGTTGTCTACTATGATTTATTAGAAGGTAAAAGAAAATCTGTTTTTGATAATGGACTAGATGATGGAGTAGAAGGCATGTGTAATGAAGGCGATGCCGCATTCCCATATCAAGTTAAAGGAAATTGTTTATATATAACTAGGTATGCAGGAACAGTTGAATATATAATCGGTGAAGACTTTCTAGCAAATCAAAACGGAAAATACGATGGAAATATTCCTGATGAAAGTCGCTTTGATGTTGTATGTACCAGTAGTTTGTTTGGTACTACAACATTTAAAAGTGATGGCACATATAGCAAGATTTCTTTTGGTAGTACCGACAAAGGCACCTATATAAGAGAAGGTAATATTATGGCTCTTTCTGGCAGTAATACTGGATATAAGCCCAATGGTTTTTTAATATACGATGGTAATTTTTATATGGGTTCAAACATTAAAGAAGAAAAAATTGATGTACTAAAAAGTGTAATATCAAAATATGGTGCTCCACAGACACCAATTAACACAGTTTCATTTTCAAGACCGACTACACCTATTGTAAAATGCCCATACTGCCAATCTGGCAACACAAAGAAGATTTCATCAACTGCAAAAGCGGTAAATATAGCAATGTTTGGTCTGTTTGGGAACAAGAGAAAATATCAATGGCATTGTAATAACTGTAATTCGGATTTTTAGTCAAATAATCAAAAGTCAGGAAAATATTATGAAATACAAAGAAGAGTCAATCCCGAATTTTGTGTAAAGTCTTTACGAAACCTCCAAAATGATGTATAATAAAAATATCATTTGGAATGGTATAATATAAATAGAGTCGACAAACCCCAAAAAATCTGATATAATAAAATAAAT
>URAN01000073.1 GCA_900545865.1 uncultured Eubacteriales bacterium | reverse complement strand
AAGGCAAAAACGCAGGTAATCCTGTCGGATTGCCGAGTATTTTAACACCGCGAAACCGGAAATCAGCCTCTCAAAATCGGGGTTCGGATTATTCTCTTTCGGTTAGGCAAACAAACGGCTCTGTTGCGCCGTTTGTCAGCGCTTTTGTTAATAGTATTTGTAAAAGCACTATAAAAATTCACATAAATTTGATGTAAATATTTACATAATTAGGTTAAAAAAAATATAAAAAAACCTTGACTATAAACGGTTTTTGTTGTATCATTTTATATATTAGTCTTTTTATACATATTTTTAGAATTGAAGGGAAGTTTAAGATGGCTAAAGTCGTACCTTTTAAAGGACTCAGATATAATACCGAAAGGTTCGCAAACCTTGATGATGTCACGGCACCGCCGTATGACATTATTTCGGATGAAGAACAAAGAGAGCTTTACACCAAAAACGAACATAATATTATACGAATAGATTACGGTATGGAATTTGACACCGATACCGATGAAAATAACCGATATAAACGTGCCGGCGACACCTTGCGCCGCTGGATTGACGAAGATGTTCTTGTCAGAGAGCAAGAATCGGCAATATACATTTACGAACAAATTTTTTCTCTCAACGACGGCAAACCCGCACATTCGCTCAAAGGCTTTATTTCGCTCGTTGAGCTGCGCGAATTTGTCGATAACGTAATCTTGCCGCATGAAGAAACAATTTCAAAAGCAAAAGAGGACAGATTCAATCTTATGTGCGAAACGGGTGCGAACACAAGCCCGATATATTCGCTCTATCTCGATGACGAAGAGAAAATTGCCCGATTAATCGAAGAAAACAGCGACAGAGACCCCGATGTTTCGTTTGTGACGAACAATGAGATAAAACAAAACCTTTGGGTTGTTACCGACCAAGACGTAATATCCACGATTTCAGCTCTGTTTGAGAATAAAAAGCTGTTTATCGCCGACGGACATCACCGATACGAAACGGCGCTAAAATACAGAAAGATGCGCCATGACTCTGACGGAACGGAAATAGGAACGGAGGATTATGACTATATTATGATGATGCTCGTTTCTATGTCAAACAGCGGTCTGTTTGTCTTTCCGACGCATCGGCTTGTTAAAAATCTTGAAAAGTTTGACGAAACAATGCTTATCGGATTTTTAACCGAAGATTTTTCGGCATCCAAAATATATTTTACCGAGGGCGATTATGCAAGCATAATTACCGACAGGTTGGCAAATACTGTCGATGAAAAGCTTTTTGCGCTCTATACCGGCGGAAATTATTATTATCTTTTAAAGCTTAAGAATTTTGATGCCGCCGACGCGGCAGGCGACGGAATGTCAGAGGCTTTGCGCCGTCTTGACGTCACCGTTTTGCACAAGCTGATTTTAGAGAGGTATCTCGGAATCGATATGGAAAATATGAAAAATCAAAAGAATCTTGCGTATATGCGTGAAGCATCCGATGCCGTTGCGGCGGTTCGCAGCGGCGAGTATCAGTGCGCGTTTTTGATAAACCCGACCAAGATTTCGGAGATAAAAGAGGTTGCTCTGGCAAATGAAAAAATGCCGCAAAAGTCAACCTATTTCTGGCCCAAGCTTACAACGGGACTTGTTATAAACAAATTTGACGATTAGGTTCGGCGCGCCACGCACGGCGGCGCACCGAACTCGGGAAATCTTTCCCGATATAATTCAGATATAAGCGTTCACACCGCCTCGGCGGCAGAGCGAAATAAGGAAAGGAATTGATTACAGATGAAGATTGCAATTATGGGTTACGGTGTAGTGGGAAGCGGCGTAGGTGAGATTATTTCAACATCTCAGGAATCACTCAAAAAACGCTGCGGAGAGGACATTGAGATTGCTTCCATACTGGATTTAAGGGACTTTCCCGACAGCCGGTTTAAATGCTTTACCAAAGATTTCAATGATATTTTAAACAATGATGAGATTGGTTTGGTGGTTGAAGTTATGGGTGGCACAAAGCCTGCTTATGAATTCACAAAACAGCTGCTCTTGCACGGAAAGCACGTTGTTACCTCGAACAAAGAGTTGGTAGCAAAGCACGGAACCGAGCTTTTAAAGATAGCAAAAGACAATAACTTAAACTACTTGTTTGAGGCAAGCGTCGGCGGCGGAATTCCTATCATAAGACCGCTTTATTCAAGCCTTGTTTCGAACGAGCTTACCGATATAATCGGTATTTTAAACGGAACAACAAACTATATTTTGACACAGATGATAAAAGAGGGCAAGAGCTTTGAAACGGCTCTCGCCGGCGCACAGGAAAACGGCTATGCCGAAAAAGACCCGACAGCCGATGTCGAGGGATTCGATACCTGTCGAAAGATTGCGATTTTGACATCGCTTGCATTCGGTAAATTTGTCAACAGCGAGGATATTCAAACCGAAGGTATCACGAATATTACACTCGAGGATGTCGAGTACGCGTCTGAATTCGGCGGCGTGATAAAACTTGTCGGTATGTCCGAGCGTGCCGAAAACGGCGCATATGCAAGAGTTTGCCCCGTAATACTAAAAAAAGATCACCCTCTCGCCGGAATCGATGATGTTTTCAACGGAATTTTGGTTAAGGGCGATGCTTTGGGTGACGTTATGTTCTATGGCAGGGGCGCAGGCTCTCTGCCGACGGCAAGTGCGGTTGTATCCGATGTTGTTGATATAATCAAGCATAAACACACGCATATCGTCCTCGGCTGGACAGAGGGTGAGCCGGGTTATCTTTTGGATGCCGATGACCAAGCCTTTCGTATGTACGTGCGCATTTCTGGTTCATCCGACAGTGCTGCGTTCTGTCGCGAGGGATTCAATGTTATAACCCTTGACGGCGAAAAATACGCAAACGAGTTTGCAATCTTTACCCCGAAAATGACGGGAAAAGAGTTTAAAAAGTTTAAAGAAAACGAACTTTCAAACTATGATATTAAAGGCAGCATAAGGCTGGTGACGGATTAATGGTTGAGGTAAAAATCCCGGCAACAAGTGCAAACATCGGGGCGGGTTTTGACTGTCTGGGACTTGCCCTCGGACTTTATAACTATGTTTGGGCAGAAGAAACGGACAGCGGTTTGAGCATTGAAATAAAAGATGAGTCATCCGACTATCTTCCGACAGACGAGAGAAATCTCGTATACAGCTCAATGATGGCGGTGTATAAAAAAGTCGGCGTCAAGCCCAAAGGCTTGCATATTATATTAGAGAATAATATACCCGTAACAAGAGGTTTAGGCAGCAGCGCCGCCGGCATAGTCGGCGGATTGCTTGCGGCGGATGCCCTGACAGGTTCAAAACTTGATAAACATCAGCTTTTAAATATGGCGTCGGCAATAGAGGGTCATCCCGACAACGCCGCTCCGGCGATTTTCGGCGGTATGACCGTGAATGTTACGGCAAACAATGATATAAAGGGCGTAAAGACCAAGTTGCCCGACGATTTAAAATTCGCGGCGTTTATCCCCGATTTTTTTCTTGCAACGAAAAAATCGCGCAGCGTCCTTCCGCGAAAGGTGTCGATGCGCGACGCGGTGTTTAATACGGGGCGCAGCGCCCTGCTTGTCGGAAGTCTTATGACCCGAAATTATGATAATATCCGCACAGCGGTTGATGACAGACTGCATCAAAAATTCAGAAAAAAGCTGATACCGCACATAGACGATGTTTTTAAATATGCATATCGCTCGGGCGCGCTCGGCGTGTATTTAAGCGGTGCGGGGCCGACCGTTGTTGCAATGGTAAAGGCGGATAACACAAAATTTGAAAAACAAATGCAGGAATATTTGCGCAAGCAATTAAAAAACTGGCAGCTGCATATGCTCAATGCGGATAATGTCGGTGCGTTTGCACGAATAATATAACTTAAAGCAATTACGGGACATTCGTTCCCTTATTGAAATCGGAGGTATTGATAGATATGGCATTGATAGTACAAAAATTCGGCGGCAGCTCGGTTGCCGATGCGAACAGAGTCAGAAATGTTGCGAACCGTGTGGTCGAGACCGCAAACGCGGGAAACAAAGTTGTGGTCGTTGTATCGGCACAAGGTGATACGACTGATGATTTGATTGAAAAGGCAATGGAGATTAACCCGAACGCGTCAAAGCGTGAGATGGATATGCTTTTGTCAAGCGGTGAGCAAATCTCTATCGCTCTGCTTGCTATGGCAATCCAAAAGATAGGTCATCCCGTTGTGTCGCTTACCGGCTGGCAGGCAGGTTTCCGATCCAACGCCGCGCACAGCAACGCGAGAATAAGCAGGATTGACACAGAGAGAATAGAAACCGAGCTTGACCGCGGAAACATCGCGGTTGTTGCCGGATTTCAGGGAATAAACAAATACGATGATATTACCACCCTTGGCAGGGGCGGAAGCGACACCTCGGCGGTTGCGATTGCGGCGGCTCTGCACGCGGACAAGTGCGAGATATACACCGATGTTGACGGCGTATATACGGCTGACCCGAGAATTGTTAAGGACGCGAAAAAGCTCAGCGAAATCACGTATGACGAGATGCTTGAACTTGCAAGTCTCGGCGCAAACGTCCTGCATAACAGGTCGGTCGAAATGGCGAAAAAGTATAATGTTCCGCTGGAAGTAAAGTCCAGCTTTGAAAAGGTTGACGGTACAGTTGTTAAGGAGGTTACCAGTATGGAAAAAATGTTAATAAGAGGCGTTACACGCGATAATGATGTGGCAAGGATTGCTGTGATCGGTGTTGAAAATACTCCGGGGATAGCATTCAGAATATTCTCGGCATTGGCAAAAGAGAATATCAACGTTGATATGATTCTTCAGTCCGTGGGAAGAAACGGTAAAAAAGATATTGCTTTCACGGTAACAAAGGCACACAAAGACGAAACCCTTAAAGTTATTGACGGTCTTAAAGACATTCTCAATTATGAAGAGGTAAATTGCCGCGATGATTTGAGCAAGGTATCAATTGTCGGTGCCGGAATGGTTACAAACCCCGGGGTTGCGGCAAAAATGTTCGAGGCGCTTTTTGCGGCAGACATAAACATTCATATGATTGCTACCTCGGAAATAAAAGTTTCGGTACTTATAAAGGTTAATAATGCGGAACGCGCTGTTAAAGTAATCCATGATAAATTTAATGTTTAAAACATTCCGAATGTCCGCACGGCAGAAATGCTGAGCGGACATTTTTTATAGCGTGCCGTTTTGCACGGTATAAATCAAAAGCGAGGTTAGTCTATGAGTAAGAAAAAATCATTTACGCTTACAGCAATCATCTGTATGAATATATTTTTTATTCTTATGACGATACTGTTTTATGTGTTATGGCGAAAACTCGGCGGCGGTGGGATTCAGGCGGCTTACATAACATTTCTGACGACTTCGTATCATTTTGTTATGCGCATTGCCGTCGGCGAGATTGTAACGGTGATTTATTCAAACCGAAAGTTTGATTTGACATCGGTCGGATTCAGACAGCTGAAATTTGAGCCAAAGCTGTACAAAGCTTTAAGAGTCAAAAAATGGAAAAAGTTTTCGATAACCGCAAAACCAAATCAATTTGACCTTGAACAAAACAGCGCAGAGTCGCTGTTGCATAACATAGCTATGGCGGAATTGGGGCACCGTATTATTATGGTGCTGTCGTTTGTGCCGCTGATTTTAATCATACCCTATGGCACACCGGCGGTCTTTATAATAACGTCTGTCTGTGCGTGCCTGATTGATTTAAAATATGTAATTATTCAGAGGTATAACCGACCGAGAGTGTTAAAACTGATTAAAATGACGAACAATCAAAGCAAAAAAATCAAACAGGTCGCAAGATAATATTAAAAATTAGAATTTTATGTAAAAAATAGCTTGATTTATTCACAATTTAATAGTATAATTATTATGTATAAACATTTTATAACAAAGAGGTGTCGTGTATGAAAAACAACAGAAATACCGTGCTGATTGTAGATGATGAAATAAATATTTGCGAAGTAATTCGCCTGTATGTAGAAAAAGAGGGCTTTGATTCGGTAATAGCCCACGACGGTGTAACGGCAATAGACAAATTTAAACAGACAAAACCCGATATAGTTCTTTTGGATATTATGCTGCCGATAAAAGACGGCTGGCAGGTATGCCGCGAAATCCGCGCAATGGGTAACACCCCGATTATAATGATTACGGCAAAGGGTGAAACCTTTGACAAAGTTCTCGGTCTTGAACTCGGCGCGGACGATTACATAGTAAAGCCGTTTGAACCGAAAGAACTTATAGCGCGAATTAAGGCTGTTTTGCGGCGGTTCGAGGGTCAGCAAGCGCCCGTTGAAGAAAACGGCGACCTTGAATTCAAGGGACTTAAAATCAGCCGTGAAACATATGAGGTATACCTCGATAACAAAAAAATCGAGATGCCGCCGAAAGAGTTTGAACTTTTGTACTTCCTTGCGAAAAACAAAAACAAGGTTTACACAAGAGACCAGCTTTTGGATGAAATATGGGGTTATGAGTTCTTCGGCGATTCAAGAACCGTTGACGTTCACATTAAGCGCATAAGAGAAAAGCTTGAATCCGAGAACAAAAATTGGCAGCTCAAAACCGTATGGGGCGTGGGTTATAAATTTGAAACAGAGGATAAATAATTTATTTATCCCATAAAAAATTCAGCGACCGAAAAGAGGATATTTATGAACAGACGCAGTATGTTCAGCAGAATTTTTTCAATAAACATAGTTTCTATGCTCATATGTATAATCATACTCGGCTCAACCGAAACGGTGCTTATGACAAAATATGTCGCCAATCAGAGTGAGGAATATTTGAGCAAGAACGCCGAAACCATACGAAATATGATAGAAAATAATATAAGCAGCGACAGCCTTACAAGCCTTGTAAGCGGCTTTGCTCATGCGGTCGGATGCTATATTATTGTGTTTGACTCACAAAACAAGGTCGTTTCGTGCAGCGCGAAAAGCCCGTATCTCGATAATCCGCCGATGTTTGTAAACGGCGAATATACAAAGACGGTTTTGTCGGGTCAAAAAAATTCGCTTATAGGAACAATGGGCGGACTTTTTAAAGAGGTAATGTTCACCCTGCAAATGCCGATTAAAGACACAAGAGGTCAGACTGTCGGTGCTGTTTCGATGAGCCGCCCGATACCCGAGCATCAAAAGATGAAGTATGACATACTCAAAGTATTGCTCCTCTCAATGGGCTTGATATTGGTGTTCCTGCTTTTGATGACATATTTTACCGCAAGCAAAATTTCAGTACCGATAAAAAAGATAAGCGAGGCGACAAAGGCTTTTGCCAAAGGAAACTTTTCGGTGAGGGTTGACGATGCAACCCTGTACAGCGGCGTTGACGAGGTTGCCGAGCTTGCGGACGCTTTCAATAATATGGCGCACGAGATAGAAAAGGCTGAGGAGATTAAAAACACGTTTATATCCGATGTGTCGCACGAGCTCAGAACGCCTATGACAACAATCGGTGGCTTTGTTTCGGGAATACTCGATGACACCATACCGCCCGAAAAACAAAAGGACTATCTTAAAATCGTGTATGACGAGGTTGCGCGCCTGTCAAGGCTTGTAAATTCCTTCCTTGACATTACGCGTCTGCAATCTGACAAGCTTACTTTAAAGCCCGTTAATTTTGATATAAACGAGGTAATACGAATTGTTCTTATCGGGCTTGAACAAAAGCTTGAAGACAGGAACATATCGGTCGAACTCGATCTTGATGAAGAAAACTGTTATGTCAACGCCGACCGCGACAGCATAACGAGAGTTGTGACAAACCTGCTTGACAATGCGGCAAAGTTCACCAATGATAACGGAAAGATAACCGTTTCGGTTACCCAAAGCCAGCACGATACTTTTATTTCGATTAAAAACACGGGATGCGGAATATCGGACGAGCAAAAACAAATGATATTCAAGCGCTTTTATAAAGCCGATAAATCGCGCAGCCTTAACAAAGGCGGCACCGGTATAGGCTTGTATCTGGTAAAGAACATTTTAAGCGCACACGGCAAGGACATAACCGTCAACAGCGTTGAGGGCGAATACGCCGAATTTGTATTCAGCCTTGACAAAGGCAAGTATAAAAGACGTGCGATAGATTCCGCCGAAAAACGTATAAATGATATAAACAACGAATGAGTTTCACAAATAACAACAGCAAGCAGCAAATGACGGCTGCTTGCTGTTGTTATTATGCGAATTTTTCTTTATATTTTGTTCCCCATACAACCATAGCATCCAGCACGGGCTGTAGACTATAGCCTGTTTCAGTCAGCGTATACTCTTAATTTACGCACTTGGGTTACGATTACCTCTTGTACTTCGTTGCTTTTAGTCAACTTATCCGCCAAATGTGCCTTTGTATTAAGTTTCTGTCCGTAGAGCTACGATTTCGCTATTGCTTCTTCTCTCCAACACCTCACGATATGAAACTTGCAAGTTGCTTTAGAGTTCGTCGGTAACTACACCTCGGTGGACTTTCACCACAGAGCATTGATATGCCTGTTATACTATAAAATACGGCAAGCCAAAAGGCTTGCCGCGTTATGGAGGAGAGGATGGGATTCGAACCCACGGTATGCTATTAACATACACAGCATTTCCAATGCTGCGCCTTAAACCATCTCGACCACCTCTCCGTTTAAGATTTCGAGATGCTTTAATACATAATATTAAATACAACCATTTAATTATATCAGCATTTATTGTGAATGTCAAGTATTTTTCCGAAAAATTAACGGAAAATTAACGAAAACTTGCGGTTGTTATCGGCGGGCGTTTTTTTATGCCTTTTGATAATTAATATTTGCGGCGGATTATTAAATATGAGAGCCAATAAATGACGGCAAAGGCGCAAATGCTGTATGCGACATAAAGCCCGATTATACGGTTTCCCGTCAGGAACATTACGGGAACGGTTATTCCGCCCAATACGAAATATGCCATAAAAGCAAGACTGCGCGCCTTGGTAACTATCATTACGTTTCTTTCGTCATTCTCGGCAATTTCTCTTTTTTCGAGCGCGCTTTTGTTATTCAACAAGCGTGTGTATTGCACAAACCGCACGATACCCATTGCCGCAAAAACCGCGCCAAAACTGTACGCAACATCGTTGTCCGTCTTAATAGTATTTGCCGTTATAATAATTGCTGCTCCGATTAACGCATATATCAATCCGAGCATTGCGCGTGATTTAATCTTTTTTTCAAATTCCGATTTTGTTATTTCCGTTTTCATAGTTTCGATTTTCCTTTCATTTTAAAATTTAATCGTCAAAGACAAACACATCCTCAATTTTTACGCCGAAGTATTCGGCGATTCTGTGCGCCAGTTTAAGCGATGCGTCATATCGTCCGCTCTCGAGCGAAATTATCGTCTGTCTTGTTACGCCGAGAATTTTTCCGAATTCATCCTGTGTGATGCCCCGCTCTTTGCGCATCTTTTTTATCTTGTTATCCAAAATACCGCCTCTCTTTCGTAATGTAAAGTCAGCTTTACATTATATTATACACATATTTTTTAAAAATGTCAAGCATGTTTTACATTTTATTTGTTATCGGAGTAAAATAGTGTATTATATTTACAGAATTTAGCCAAAATCGCTTTGAAACAAGCAAAAAACGGGCAGTTTCAAAAAATTTTTAAAAAAAATCGAAGAAATTTTAATAAAACCCTTGATTTTTAACAAAAAGTAGTTTAAAATTATATAGACTGTAATATAAATTTAATATATACCAAATTTATACGGAGGTTATATTAAATGAGTTACGGCAATAAAAAACAATGTACAGCATCGAACGGCGTAAGAGCAAAGGTTATTGAACCGAAAAGGCTTTTAAAACGCGCGGCGGATATTTCGGCAAAAACGGCAATCATTATCGCGGCGGCGGTATGGCTGTCGGGCGGAGTTTTTCAATCTGCGGCGGACACATCGGATGTTAAGGATGCCGTCGGCGTTATTCAAGATGCCGAGGTCGAAAACCTTTTCGAGGATTCCACGGCAGACGATAAGTCTTTGACAAATACCGATATTCAAAATGATGATACGAACCCGAATGACGAATTTTTGAATCCGACACTGGGCGTACTCACATCGAATTTCGGCACGCGTTGGGGTCGGCTTCACAGCGGAATCGACATAGGCGCGGATGAAGGAGAAGCAATCTGTGCGGCAAAGTCGGGTCGCGTTATTTTTTCGGGAACAGCAGACGGATACGGAAATTACATCAAGATTGACCACGGCGGCGGTCTTGAGACCGCATACGGACATTGCAGCGTGCTGGCGGCAAACGTGGGCGACGAGGTTGAAAGGGGACAAACAATAGCCTATGTCGGAAGTACGGGCAACAGCACCGGACCGCACTTGCATTTCGAGGTCAAAATTGACGGCGAGTTTAAAAATCCGCTGGATTATGTTGTATATTAAAGATGTCGGATTTGGATTTCGGCTGATTAAAGAATTGACATATTTGGAATTACTTCAGATTAATTTTTGATACAGAGAGAGGTACGAAAATGGGAAAAAGAATACTTGTGGTTGACGATGAAAAGAGTATTGTGGATATTTTAAGGTTAAATCTTCAGAAAGAGGGGTATACCGTTTCGGAGGCATATGACGGCGCTGAGGCGGTGGAAAAGGCTCTTGCCGAAAATTCCGAAGACCGCCCCGACCTTATACTGCTTGACGTAATGCTGCCGGAGATGAACGGCTTTGACGTATGTAAAAAGATACGCGAAAGCTCTACCGTTCCGATAGTAATGATTACCGCGCGCGAGGACGAGGTTGATAAGGTTCTGGGTCTTGAAATAGGCGCAGACGATTATGTAACGAAACCGTTCAGTATGCGCGAGCTTTTGGCAAGGGTTAAGGCGAATATGCGTCGCGTTGAGATTGAACCGATAAAAGAGGATAACAACGATATTATTGAGGTCGGATGCTTTAAGCTTGACTGTAACAGGTATGAGCTGTATAAGGGCGATAAACTTATTGACCTTACCGTCCGCGAGTTTGAGCTGATTAAATTTTTATCGGCACAGCCGAACAAAATTTATTCAAGAAAGAGCCTGCTTGAATACGTTTGGGATTATGAGTATTACGGCGATGTCAGAACGGTTGACGTTACCGTGCGCCGTGTAAGAGAGAAAATTGAGGAAGACCCGTCACAGCCCAAACATATTATGACCAAGCGCGGAGTGGGATATTATTTTGCACTTTAAATCAAGGCTTGTTTGATACATCACGAAAAACGGGGTTTTGGCAAAATGTAAGATACGGTTTATCGGTAATACCCGACCCGAAAGCATTTTGCCAAAGCCTTTTTATTGTTAAACGAAATAAAGAGGTGAAAGCGGTTGCTGAACGTTACGATTTTGGCGGTCGGAAAAATAAAAGAGAAATTTTTATCGGACGCAATAGATGAATATTCAAAGAGATTGGGGCGGTATTGCCGCCTTGAAATAATAAGGGTAAAGGATGACCCGACGCCCGACAATCCGACGGACAAAGAAAGGGATATTGTCTTAAAGCGCGAAGGCGAACGCCTGATTGAAAAAATACCGAAAGGCGCGTATATCATACCGCTTTGTATTGAGGGCAAACAAAAATCGTCCGAGGAATTCGCAAAGATAATGAGCGATATTCCGTCGGGCGGAAAAAGCGAGGTTGCGTTTATCATCGGCGGTTCGATGGGGCTTTGGGACAGAATAAAAGACATGGCGGATATAAAGCTCAGCTTTTCGAAAATGACCTTTCCGCACCAACTTATGTGCGTGATTTTATTGGAACAGCTCTATCGCGCATTCAATATCTCGGGCGGAGGTAAGTATCATAAATAGCCGAGCGGCTGTTCGGGTATCATTATATTATGCATTTCAAGATTTGAGTCAAGGGCATATCTGACGGTATAGGCGGTGCCGCCGCGCGGATATGCCATATAAAATATACAGTGACGGCTTTTATCGACCATATAACGGTTGCGGCGCAGCATACATCCGTCATAATAATCATCCGATACATATATGGTTTCGTCCGACATCGCCGCAACGCTCTCAAAATTCGCCTTGTCTGCGTTTTTCCAACCCCGGTTATGATTCATACAAGGCAGAGTGAGAACAAGCCTTATATCGCTATTTTTCTTTCTTTCACGAATAACCGCTTTTGCGGCAATCATATCGAATCCGAGAGCGCCGCCGCTTAAAAATTCGGTAATGCCGCGCTCGGCAAGAGTGCGAATCACAATCGGCAGGTTTTTTTCTATTTTATCCATATGCTCATTTGAAATAAAGCGGTGCCCCGTAAAGCAACAGCGCCTATTCTTTAACGTTAAATCGTTATCTATGTTTTCAAAAATACTTTTCGTTCGGCTTATGTCTTTCATAATTTTGTTCATGTTCCCTTAAATCAATTTTCGTTATCCTTTATCGAATATAAAAAGTATATCACATTATTTCGCAATTGTCAAATATTGTATGTATAATATCTGCGTCGTGATATGCGTGAGCCGTAAAATCAGCATAAAAAAGCACCTCTTTAAAAAGAAGTGCTTTTTTATGGAAGAGCCGAATGGTTTAGATACCAGCTATGAAACAACTTCAAATGTTACATTCGGGGTTTTTTTATGGACATCCTGAAATACTTTGAGAATTTTTTTCATATATGGCTGCCACTCCTTTGAAATTTTTTCAGTTCCATATATTGTGACACATAAATCCCAATTACAATAATTATCCAAACAATCCCATAAAGCAGAGAGATTCCCACCATAATAATTGGGAAAAACAAACTTTTCTTTTAATTCACTATGTATATCAATAGCATTTTTGCAATTCCTAAAATCTAATATTATTTTTTCCATAAAATTATTGCTCCTCTCCAATTATTTCCATAAATGTTTTATAATGGTCATATGTTACAAAAACAAGTCCGTCGTTCGAAAATACCACTCTTTGTTTATTTCTGTACCCGCCTTTGTAATTTATATCTGCTTCATACCAAAGGCGATTTTTCTTTTCAGGTAAAATACCATCTCTGTTTTCAAACTCCTTATACATCATCTTCCCCGGGGCAACTTTATCAAAATTATCCAAAACATTAACCTATCCCAAGGCCTTCGCATCATCTTCAAATATGTAATAATCCGGCAACTCCTTCAGGTGATACAACCACCAATCTGCACCCATTGTACCAAGTTCTGTTGCATATCCTGCAACAATGGCAAGCAATTGTTCTAATCTGCATCCACAGTTCTCATGAAGTTTTGGTTCCCCAATTCTCGCTAACTCCTCATAAGAAAATATTTTGCTATTACGTATAAAACATTCAAAGCAGGTCGCAGGTTTTATAAAAGTTCGCCACCTTACCCATTCTTTACTTTTTTGCATTTTAACACTCCTATTTAAATTTTTCACATCCGAATGTTTATGCTTTTACTCTACTTAAATAAAAGTGTCAAAGCGTGCCATAAATCGAAAACCGCATCCTTATACCAAAAAAACTCTAATACTATATCACATTATTTCGCAATTGTAAAATATTGTATGTATAATATCTGTGCGGTGATATGCGTGAGCCGTAAAATCGGCACACTAAAAAAAGCACCTCTTTAAAAAGAAGCGCTTTTTATGGAGCGGAAGACGAGATTCGAACTCGCGACGTTCACCTTGGCAAGGTGACGCT
>URAN01000072.1 GCA_900545865.1 uncultured Eubacteriales bacterium | reverse complement strand
GCCCCTACGGGTTTATGTCGAAATTCACAAAAAATTAACTCATTCAAAAACCGTGGTATTTGCAAAGGCTTCGGCGGCAAGTTTGCAACCACAATCATAAAAATTTTTCTCTAAGCTCTTGATGTTTATCTCGTTTTCGGTTAAAATATTCATATCTTACAAACTCCTTATCTTTAGTACTTCAACAATACTATCATACATGAGTTTGTTCGATTTGGGAATAGCCTTTTCGGTTGTTCCCTTATTTTTTGCCAATTATTATTTTACACTAATTGCAAACAAAAATCCATTTATTTTTTTGTTAAATATGCAGTATTAAAAGTATGATTCAACGGGCATTTTGCAAGAAATTTATAGTCAATACGCTGATTTCGGAGTACAGGCATTTACTAACCGACAAAAATGTGGTATAATAAAAAATAACTATGACAAAATTGAATCGATAATTTTTATATTGTATTTCTGATCCGACTAAGACAACATATTAAATTTGGAGGAAAAAATGGAACCAATATTTAAGATTGTTATTTGTGATGATGACGCAGACTTTTTGGATAGTCTTTATAAAAAGGTTGTCGAAATAGCAATGCGCAATAACTGCAAGTGTGAAATAACAAAATTATACAACGGAAGTGAGCTTATCGGCTATTGCAAAAACCATTCGTCGGATATTATTATTACGGATATTGATATGCCGGACACATCAAGTGTCGCAAGCTATCAAACACATAATATGGAGGGCTTTAAGGCGGCAAAGGAGTTGCAGGCGGAAAATCCCGAAACGGAGATTATGTTTGTAAGCGCACACGAGGAGCTTGCGTACCAGTCCTTTAGGTACAGACCGTTTTCCTTTGTCAGCAAGCGGGATTTGCAAATACTTGAAGACGATCTCGGCGAATTATTGAGAAAGCTGAAAAAGAGAAAGTCGAAAAACTCACTCGTTCATCTTTCAATCGGCGAACACTCATATTCGATAAACACAGACGATGTGATGTATTTCAAAAGCGATAAGCATTACATAAAAGCATATATGGCGGACGGCAGTGAAAAATCATATCGTCTTAGCATAAACGATGCATACAATCAGCTAAAAGACGCAAGCTTTATTTTTATACACAGAAGCTATCTGATAAATTGTAAGTTTATCAAATACTTTAATACGCAGCTTGTTATATTGTCAAATGACCTTGAAATAAACGTAACACGCAATGATGAAAGATTGAACGAAGCAAAAGAGATTTTCGGAAGATATAAGCGAGGTTTAAGATAATGGAAATGACTCTGTTTGAAATCGGAGTAAATATTTTAGAAATATTTATAACAGTGATGTTCTTAACGCTGTATTTTGGCTGTAAATACAAAGGAATAAAAAAGGCAGGCGGTTTTGTTATAGGCTGGGCGGCAATTACAGCTCTGCTTACCTACATAAACACGCTCTACTTGTTTGAGGCATATTTGGGAATAACATTCGTATTGGCATATTTTATTTACTGCATATTATTTTTGAAAGGGGACACACTGACAAAGCTTTTTGTTTCAAGTTTTATAAATTGCATACTGTATTCGATTTCCTTGCTTACGATAATTTGCGGATGCATTTTTGTAAACGGAGATGTTGAAAAAATGTTCACTATGACTCCGGAACGAGTTGGCTTGATTGCAATAGGTAAAATAATGTTGATACTCGTTTGTGTAATACTTCTTAAATTCAGATACACGCACAGTGCTGCCCGTAAGCAAACTATGCTCTTGTTTGTGCTGGTGCCGGTAGTGACGCATATATCAACGGTTGGTATATTAAAGATATTTTTCAAGCATACCGACCTCAGTACCGAACTGATGATTGCCGCATTGGGTTGTTTTACAACGATTTTTCTTATATATTGGTTGTTCATCAGTATAAACAGAGATATAGACAAGAGCGTTCGGTTGTCGCTTTTGGAACAAAAGGTCGAAAGCGATAAAAAGAACGCACAGGATATAGAACAGCTTTACACCAAGACCTGCGGCGTTCATCACGATTTGGTTATACACTTTTCAACAATATCAAAATTGCTTGAAGAAAGTCCGCAAAAGGCACAAGGGTATATAAATTCGGTTTTGAATAACCAACTGACCTCTATTAAAACGATGATAAAAACGGGAAATGACTGTTTTGACGCCATCGCGAATACCAAAATCGCATTATGTGAAAAATACGGCGTTACTTGCCGTGTGCGTGTAATGGAACACGCATTGGACTCCTTGTCGTATGATGAAATTGCGATTCTGTTCGGGAATTTATTCGACAATGCTATTGAAGCAGCAAAAAAGTCAACCGGGAAAATAATAAAATTAGATGTCTGCATCCAAGATGTGTATCTATCCGTATTTATAAAAAACACCATAGATAAGTCCGTTCTTGCAAGCAACAAGAATTTGCTTACCACAAAGGACAACAAGGAATATCACGGTTTCGGAATTAAAAACATTAAAGGAATCGTAGATAAGCATAAAGGAATTATACAGTTTGATGAAGAAAACGGATATTTTATCTGTGACATTTTGATTCCGAGATAAAAGGAGGCTTGCGATAAATGAACATAGCAATTTGTGACGATAATTCCGAGCATATAAACACACTTGAAAACAGCCTTTTTGAAATAGGCAAAGCGGAAAATATAAAAGTCGAATGTGACGCATATCAAAGCGGCGAGGAATTGACACGGGTGTATCAAAGCAGCACTGCTGCCTATGATGTGATTTTTCTCGATATGGAAATGGACGGGCTTAACGGCATAGACACCGCCAATTTAATACGAGAGCGTGACGAATATGTTATAATCGTATTCGTTACAAGTCATACGGAATATATGAAAGACAGCTTTAAGTGTTCGCCGTTTCGATTTTTGGTTAAGCCTGTTCATATTGACGAATTAAAAGAAGTATTCTCCGATATATTAAAAAAGCTGTCCAAAAAGAAAAAAGTCCTGTCTTTTACCGAAAACAAGGCGCTAATCAGAATATACTGTGAAGATATAATTTACTGTGAGAGCCTTGACCATTGGGTATATATACATACAACGCACGGAACGCATAAAATTTGTAAATCGCTTTCCGATTTATACGGCAGTCTTGATGATACTTTATTGTTTAGAGTACACTCGTCGTTTATCGTGAATTTCCATTATGTAAAGGCTATAAGAAATAATTTTATAGAGCTTTATCACTCGGACAAAGATGTTCCCATAAGCCGTTCATACAAAAAATCTGTGCTTTTTGAATACACAAATTATATCGAAAGGAATTTATATGTATGATTATATATATTGCTGACTTCTTTACGGGAATAATCGAAGCAATGATGATGTTTATGCTCTATAACACATTTTGCGTAAAAAAAGACTGTATTCCGAATTGGGTGTATAATGTCGGGATAATTGTCTTGGCAATAATGATAAATATAAGCAATTTGTTGTTTGGATACGATTTATTGAATTTTGCCGTAATGATACTTTCGTGTATTGCGGTATCGTTTCTCTATGACACAAATGCTGCGGCTCGTGTACTGTTGCCGTTTTTTAACCTGTCGCTGTTTTCAATTTTGGAAATAATAGTGCTGGGGGCTATGATGGTGCTTGGCGGACTGTCGGCGAATGAAGCCATAAATATACCTTCATACAGACTGCTCGGTATAATTGTTTCAAAAATGCTTGCACTGTTTGTCGTTAATATAATAAGGCTGAAATATAAGAAAAAACAGGTACTATTTCGCACCTCGTATTGGGTGTTGTTTCTGCTTATGCTTGCCACGAACATCATTGCGATATTTTTGATTTTTGAGCTTTCACTTAACACGAATGAGAGCTATCTGCAAAATCTGTTTGTTATATGTTCATTCGGACTTTTGTTCAGTACATTCTTTGCCTTGTATCTCTATGAACATTTGTCCGACCAAGCCGAAAAAATATATAACCAGCAGCAATACGAACAGCATCTGAAATCACAGATAAAGCATTTGGATGAAATATTGGTTACTCAAAATGAGTTAAAGAAATTCAAACACGATTTTTCGCATTGCATAATAGGCTTAAAGGGGTATATTGAGAATAAAGATTATGAAAAAGCAGGCGAATATTTAAGTACGTTCACAGAAAAATTCACTTCGGGCAGAAATATAATCGAAACCGGAAATACCGCACTTGACGCTGTTTTGAGCACAAAAAAAGCTATTGCGGAAAGCAAAGGGATTTCATTCGATACAAAAATTCAGATTCCCGAAAATCTTTCGGTTGAGCCGATTGATTTGTGCGTCATATTCGGAAACGCCGCAGACAATGCAATAGAAGCGTGTGACAGAATGCAAAATTGCGATAAAAAAATAAATCTGACGATTATCTGTCAGGACAATCGGCTGTTTTGCAAAATAGAGAATACCGCACCGCCGATTAAAGATAAGCCGCTGAAAACGGAAAAGGCGGACAAGCGAAATCACGGCTTTGGTTTGGAAAACATAAGAACCGCCCTTGCAAAGTATGAAGCCAAACCGAGTATTGAATATTCAGACAGCCGATTTGTATTGAAATTTGTAATTTTTCTTAATGAATAAAGGTTATCAAGAGGAGTGTTAGCGACTGTGAAAATAGCTATTTGCGATGATCAACAAGTCTTTATTGACAGACTTAAAAATCTGATTTCATATGAAGAAGCAGAGATATATGTTTTCAATTCCGGAGATAAATTGCTTATGTCCGATATTAACTTTGATATTATTTTATTGGATATTGAAATGCCCGGAACAGACGGACTGAGCGTAGCTGCGGAATTATATCAAAGAAATAGAAAAACTCTGCTTTTATTTATAACCTCACACAGAGAATATTCCACCAAAGGCTATGAATTCAGAGCCTTTAGGTATGTCTTGAAATCAGAACCGGACGATTTTGTGAAAAGGAATATTCAAGACGCCATTAACGAATATAAGAACTTTGATTTTTATATAACCGTAAATTACAAGGGAAAGTATGCACGAATTTTGGCTGAACAAATTATTTATATAGAATCATTCGGGCATACAATAACCGTACATACATCCGATAATGACTATATCGGTCAAAATAAATTCAAGGACATTTGTAAGCTGCTTGAAGCGCACGGTTTTAGTCAATGCCATAAGAGCTATGTGGTTAATATGAAGTACATAGATACTATTGAGAAAAATTCGTGCGTAAATATGGTAAACGGAACAATGCTGCCAATCGGGAGAAAATACAGTGCAGATACAATATCATCATATTTGGAGTTTATGGACAGGAGAATTTGATATGGAAAATATAATAGAGTTTGTTTCCTGTATTTTGGACATAGTAATAATATTTATATATTTTAACGGCATACTTGACCGTAAGGAAAACATAGGTAAATTATTTTTTGTCTATTTCTGTGCTGCCGTTGTGCTGAATGTTTTGAGGACAAGTCTGTTTTTGCCGTTTGCCGCAAATATAGCCGTTACTGTATTTTTATGCTTACTGATAGCCCTGCTGTGCTTTGAAGGGACATTTGTTAAGAAATTGTTTTTTGTGGCGGTGAACGCAATAGCAATTATGATTTCGGAAATATTAACCGCTTTATTTCTCTCGACCATTTTCAAAATTGAATATGATGATGGTTTTACAATGAGATACTTGGGGATTGCTTTCTCTACCGCCCTGCTATTTGTATTCAATACATTTACGGTTTATATTGCAAAGAAAAAATACAGAAGTTTACCGGCAAAGTATAATGTATTGATGATATTGTGTCCGTTATTCAGCATATATTTGTTAATGCTGTTGGATTCGTATATAGCGCAATCATCGAATCATCACTACTTTATGTCATTTATCGCCGTGTTGGTATTGGGGTACATAAATGTAATGATATTCGACTTTTTTGATTACTATGAAAAAGGATTACAAGCTCAAACACTTGACATAATATTAAAGTCAAACGAAGAAAATTATAAAATTCTCGAAGAAAATGAAAAGGAACTATATATATTAAGACACGATATTCTGAAACATATGACGGAAATTAAAGAGATGCTTATTGCGGGCAACCAAGAAGCAGCCGAAAAATATGTTGAAGATATAAATAATATTGTTCTCAAACACACCTCAATTTCACGAACGGGCAATTTGGTTTTAGACACGATTCTGAATATTGAAAACAAAAAAGCTATTGCTTTGGGAATAAAATATGATGTAAAATTAAACATTTCCGAAAATATAAATGTATCATCGGTTGATTTAAGCAGAATATTGTATAATGCGATAGATAACGCTATCGAAGCGTGTGATAAAACAAAAGAAAAATATATCCTGATTTCCATAACCTCATACGAAAAAATTTTGAAAATAATTATAGAAAACACATCACCCTATGTAGAGATAAAAGACAATAAAATCAAGACAACAAAATCGGATCACATAAGGCACGGGTACGGAATCAAGAGCATTAAGGGGGCATTGGAAAATAACGACGGACTTCTTTCGTTAAGTTACAAAAACGGCATATTTGTATGCAGAATAATAATGAATAATAATGCCGGGCACGAAAATGATGTCGTTTGTGCGAAATAAGTGTCGTTCGTGTAAAAATATAGAATTTTATAATGAAATATGTTAAACTACCATTGATAAGAAGGCTATTGGTGGTAGCAGCAATTTCAAAAAAACAGCATTAGCTTTATTTGAAAGTAATGCTATCAATCAAAAAAATTAAATACTTATGCGTATTACATATGGTTTTTAATTTTAAGTTATTGATTGATGCATTGCTTTTTCTTTTATCGTGCTGATTTCGTCATTTAGAAGGTTGTTTACGAAGTCATGGCGAAAAGCAACATTTTTTGTGATACAATAATTTGAGAGCATAGACGCAAAAAAATGTTTTTCGTGCCTGTATATCGTATTTCGTGCCGGCGGAATTATTGCGGGCGTTTAGCGTCTTTGATATAATTATAATGTAACACTACACTTAGGAAAGGATGATTATTACAGTGAAACTAAAGAGAGGTGCGGTTGCGGTATTTGCCGGAACATTGCTTGTATCGGCAATAGGCGTAAGCGCACAGGATTTTACGATTACAAAAGAAGATATTAGAATAAATGAGGCACAAGCCGAGCTGCTCCCTCTGAGATATGCGGCTGAAAACAACGGATACACGGTCGATTGGAACGGCGGTGACAATACCGTTACACTAAAAAACGGCAAGCATACGGTCAGAATCAGAATAAACGAAAGGCTGTACGATGTTGACGGAAAGTCATCAACGCTCAAAGATGCCCCCTTGTTAATTGATGACAAGACATATGTTGCGGATTCGTTTGCGAATGATATATTCCCCGACAAATACATAACAAAAACAGATTCGGGATATTCATTTGCGGACAAAACGGAAACCTCGGCGGATAATATGATGAAAACGGTCAGAGAAATATCAGGGTATCCCCGTTCGGTAGATGACGTCACACACTTGGACGCAATGAATTATGTGACAGACAAGCTGACGGAATACGGCTATGAACCTCAAAAACAGAGCTTTGAATTTGACTATATGGACTTCTCGAATGAAACAACAAAAACGGTAAACGGAACAAATATAGTTGCCGTTAAGCCTGCTGATTTAACACCCAACGGAGATATTTTAATTATCGGCGCACACTATGACGGCGAAAAAGGTTTTCCTGCCGCAAACGACAACGGTTCGGGACTTTCCGTGCTTTTAGAGCTTGCGAGGGTTCTTAAAAATCTGCCGTCCGATACGGAAATCAGATTTGTTGCATTTGATGCCGAGGAAACAGGGTTAAACGGCTCAAAGGCATATGTAAAAACACTCAAAGACGAACAGGAAAATATTGTCGGAATGATAAACTTTGATATGCTCGGTGCGGCAAAGGCAAAAGAATTCGGTGTATATACCGCCGAAGATAAAACAAATTATTTGACCGATATATTAAAGGCGTGTCCCGATTTTGACGAAGTTGCATTTCGCAGACATATGTTCGGAATGAGTGACCATATGTCATTTTCGCCGCTTGTGATACCTAACTTAACCTTTACACACGAGACGATAACCGGTGAATATCATTGTGAAAACGATATTGCCGATAACATAAATCCCGATCGGCTTAAAGCAGCGGCGGACAGCGGATATTTTATAGCGTCAACCGTTATGAGCAATCTTTCCGGGTCATATAAGGCAGAGAGAAATCCGATTTCGAGCGATAAGACAATCGACATTACCGCTGAAACCGTTATACCGACAGCAGACAAGATTGACTCCGTGTCAAAACGCCTTGGCGTAAAGCTGGCGCAGATTCCGTCGGACGATAATGACCCCAAATATATTGTCAATATAAAGCTTTTTGACTATGACAAGCCGCTTAAAATGGTCTATCGGGGTCAGCTCGGAGCTGATTTTGCCGGAAATCCTTATATTGACATCAGCGGTGAAGAATATGAGGATATAAAGGCTGTGCTTAAAAGGAATTTAACCGAAAATCTGAATAAGGGAAACGGATGGACAAACTATTTCTATAATACGCTCTATGGCGTTTGTTATAATTTGCATTACGATGAAAAAACAAATGAGGCTTCTCTGAACGTCACGGGTTATCGTGATACCGACGAAGAAGCGTATGCGATTAAGAACGGCGAGCTTATTAAGCTTGATGATTCCGAACCGCATATAACATATTCCGTAACAAAAAAGAACGGAAAAATCAAGGTAAACGAAAAGAAACCCAAACCGACGGGAGAGGCGGCGTCCGATAAAGCGAAAAAATGTTGGGACAGGCTAAAGCCGTATCTTTCGGAACTTGGAGGTATTGATTATCTTATACTTTCCGCAGACGGAATAGGCGGCTCAACAATTCAGAAATATACTGAGGACGGCGCCTATGCAATGGAAGTGTTATTGGACGGAGAAGTCCCGGAGGAATTTAAGTATTTACCCGAAAAGCTGCAACCGGCAGTTACAAGAGCGGCACGGCGCATAGAGGAGGGACAGACATTTAATATTTATTCAGACCCTGTCCTCGGCACGAAATTATATGTTGACTATCTTGACCTTTTAAATGAACAGGGTGACTGCTTTACTGAAAAGGGATTGTTAAAAAGCATCGCCGGAGTAAAGATCCGCGAGATAATCGGATACGGAAAAGCAGGAAAAGTATATGACGAAAATGCGGTCAAGCCGGAAAATCCGACAGCATTTGAAGAAAACACTTGGAACTTAAATAAGGACGGATTTTTATATAAGTTTGTCGAAAAATTTTACAAGAATATATATGCGGATACGGATTGGGAAAGCAAGGATTTATACACAGAGAGACCCGATGAGTTTGTGAGCATCGAAGCGGCGCAATCGAGAGAGATTGATTTGCAGAGCAGCTTTGTAGCGTTCGTTACGGAGGATAAACCTCTCGGCAACAGTATAGCGGAACAAAAAATAAGATTTTTCTATGATTTTCCCGAGCTTGTTCAAATTCGGGAAAACTTAAGGACAAATATAAAATAAGGAAAGGATGATTATTATGAGAAAATTAAACAAGGTTATGGCGGTAGTATTGGCAGGGTGTATGCTCCTGCCGGGCATTGGAGCGAGTGCGGATAATGGAACGGCAAAATCCGTTGTGATAACCGGTATTGACAGGGGAGTTACAATTACCGCCGAAAAAAACTATTCTGCGGAAAGTGAAAATGCAAAACGAATCAATATAGCCATTCCGGATTATGCAAAGGGAAAAGAGCCAATGGCTATGGAAACATTCACGGTTGAAAAGGACAAAACCGCAAATCTGAAATTTGATATGATAGACGGCGGAACGGCGGAGGATACCTGTGATTTAACTCTGTACGAAACCGTGGACAATAACGGAAAGACGATAAAAACGGCTGTCGGAACTGTTGAGAATCTACCGCTTAAAACAACGGTTTGCATTACCGGGTTAAGCTCTGATAAAAAATATTACTTTACAGTTCAGTCGAAAACAAAGTCGGGAAACGCTTCATTTTTACTTTGGACTTCGGAAATGCGGACGTTAATCAAATACGATGGCGCTTCACCCGGCGAAGTAATATTCACACGGGGAAAAATCGATTCCAATGAATTACAACGGATTGAAACTCCGTCAGATGTATTGGTATATGAGTCGCCGGAGTGGCAGGAATATCTGGATGAACTTACCAAATACGGATTATTAGAGGGCGATGCAAACGGTGATTTTACACCGTATAAAAACATCACAAGAGCGGAAATGGCAAAAGTTTTGTGCAAGGCATTGAGAATATCCTCTGACAGCTATAATACACAGATGTTTTCCGATGTTGACTCATCGCATTGGGCATACGGCTATATAAACGCATTGGCAACCGCAAAAATCGTTGCGGGTAATGATGACGGGAACTTTTCGCCCGACCGTGAGGCAACATATGCCGAAACCGTAAAAATGCTCGTTACGGCTATGGGATATGCGCCGCGGGCGGAATCGCTCGGCGGATATCCTTACGGGTATATCGAAACTGCAAGAGAGTTAGACTTAATAAAGGATATTGACCTCGCTTTAGATTTGTATTGCCCACGCTATATAGTATTTACGCTTATGTATAACGCACTTGATGTACCGTTTATGATACAAACGGGATTTGGAGAGAACGCAGCAGAATTTGCTGTTGCGGACGGAATAAACGGCATGGACTATGTGACATTCAGATATAAACTGACAGGAAAGAAAAATTAAGAAAAGAGGTTTGAATTAAAATGAAAAAAGTACATAATATCGGATTTATGAAATTAGTATCTGTTTTTATGTTGTTGATTATGGTGTTTTCCGCTTTCGGTATAGGCGTTTTGGCAGAAGACACAGATGATAATGTATGGGTAAAGGTTTTTTATGACGGAGCGGAAAACACTCTGCAAAACAAGCCTTTTATATCGGACAGCGAGCTTTATCTTCCGCTTCGTGAACTTATGAATATCTGCGGTGTTTCAAACGATGATATTTCATATGATAACGGAAAAATAAGCGTGTTATTCAAAGCCAACCCTGATATATGGGTGACGGCGGAAATGAATGTAGGTCAAAACGGCGTTGCGTTTGATAAGGACTTAGAGTACGAAATTATGGGGATAGAAAATATACGCTCAACAACTCACCCTGTTATTTTAGCAAATGATACCGCCTATATTCCCGTCGGAATGTTGATTAGAATAAAAAACTATTATGTTTCACAGAATTGGGACAGACGAGTATATTTGAATCCTCTTGGAAACTTAGAGGTAAGACAATACGCTGTCGGCGGCGAGTACTTCCCGGCAGGCAGATATAATGTTGTAATCAGTCCGCCCATAGATGTAAGCGGCGAAAATAGGTATGATCCGAAAAGTTATTACGGCGATGGTGAAGATGTTGGGATAGGTACGGCGTATGATTTTGACAATACGGATTTTGCTCATACAGAAATTAACGAATATTACTATCCGATCGGTGCGCACAAGTATATTCTTGTTGATGATGCAGGCAGGGTTATTGCGGTTATGCCATATGAGAATTTCCGTCACGAAAGGGTTGACCCTACACCGCACGGTGTTTCAAGCTGGGAACTTGCAAAACGATATATTGATGATATTCGCTCGGAGTTATTGTTGAACCGTCCTAATGCAATTCCGTATGGGCGCGGCGGCTTGAATGTTTGCCAAAACATTCCCCGAATATCACAAGACGGAACACCGTATCAGTATATGCTTCCGTACTGTTTTGTGGATTTCAGATATGTTGTTAAATAAGGGAGGTCAACCTAATTATGAAAAAGATTTTAACAATTATATTAAGTATTAAAGGTTATTCGGACAACACATTCAGACCGGATGAAAATGTTAGCCGTGCGGAATTTGTGGCTATGACGGTCAGATTTAATTCTCTGTTTAATGAGGTTAAAAAAGGCAGCTACACCGTAAAATACATCGATGTTGCAAGCAACTATTGGGCATATAGCGACATTGCATACGCTAAAAATGTCGGCTGGCTCAACGGATACGCTGACGGAACATTTAAGGGTGACAATGCCATCACCCGTGCGGAAGTCGTAACCGTCGTAAACAAGGCAACCGGCAGAATTGCTGACGAGGGGTATATCAATAAAAATCTTTCGTCATTAAATAAATTTACCGACCTTAAAAACAATTCGCATTGGGCATTTTATTCAATATGCGAATCGGCAAACACACACCTTGCAAACACACACGATAATTCCGAAACTTGGGTGAAATAATCTTTGTGCAAATGGGAGAAAGCAGCCGCAAACGGTTGCTTTCTCTATAAATTTATTGCATAATAAATACAAACAAAAAATTTTTCGTTAGTGAAACTTTTTTGTGAGTTTGAGGATATATAAGAGTGTAAAGACTAAAAGCTTTTGACTTTGCAACAGAAAGTTGGTTTGAAATGGCAGATGAATTGAAGTTGCTTACGCAGCTTAAAAACAAGGAACGAAATTCAATAGACAAAGCAATAGATGTTTATACTCCATATTTAAGCACAGTTTTGTATAATATGGTTGGGAACAGACTTCCGAAAGAGGACATTGAGGAAATAGTATCGGATGTATTCGTAACGCTCTGGAAAAATGCAGAATACATAGATCCGGCAAAAGGAACAATAAGGTCATATCTCGCCGCTGTTTGCCGAAATTTTGCATTAAAGAGATTAAATAAGAAAAAAGACTATGAAAACCTCGATGATATTGAAGTTCCGGATCAAAAATCAACTATTGAGCAAGATATGGAAAACAGCGCTTTATGGGATGCCGTTATGAGATTGGAAGAGCCGGACAATGAAATATTTGTGAGATATTATAAATTCGGAGAAAGACTCAAAGATATTTCAAAAGCAACCGGAATTAACATATCTACCATAAAAACCAAACTTTCAAGAGGAAAACGCAAACTGAAAATAATTTTATCAAATGCGGAGGAAATGTTATGAATAGAAAAAATGACCTGTTTGAAAAATTGAATATTGATAAAGAGCAAAATGATTTTTGCAGTCCGCTTGACATCGACATTCGTGCTGTCAAACAAAATGTCAATGCAAAACTTGATTCCGCATATACGGAAAGGAAGTCTTATACTATGAAATCAAAAAAGAAAATATCTCTTATAGCAATAGCGGCAACCCTTGTTTTAGGCATAACTGTTTTTGCCGCAAGCGGAATTGTATCAACCTGGTTTAGTTCTTCGTCATCTACTCCCGATTATAAATCACTTCCGACAGCAGAGCAGGTTGCAGGGGATATAGGCTACGAGCCTGTTCTCATTGAAAGTTTTGAAAACGGTTATACCTTCAAAGACGGAAGTATTGTAAAAAACAATCTTGCAGACGAAAACGGTAAATCAATCGAAAAATTCAAGTCAGTATCGTTTGATTATGAAAAAAACGGCGACAGAGTGATTTTTGCACAGGATAAGGTTAATTCCGAGAAAAATATAACCGGAGAAATAATCAAAACCGTAGGAAATGTTGATATTTATTATCATAGTTACACAAACAAAAGTGTTCCGGCGGATTATGTGCTTACCGATGATGATAAAAAAGCCGAAGAAAACGGCGAATTGGTATTCAGTTACGGCTCGCCGGAGGTGAAAATAAGCGAAGTGCAGAGCGTTACTTGGACGAAGGATGGGATGCTTTATCAGCTTTTGCAAATTGACGGAAAACTTTCGGCTGGTGAACTTAGCAAAATGGCTGAAGAAATTTTGAATCAATAGTTTGAGTTAAAGCAGTAAAGGGCAACCGAAAAATCGGCTGCCCTTTTTTCGTACCTAAAATTTTCAAGGAGGTGTTGCTTATTGCAGGAAGAAATTGAAAAGAAAACGATTGCGCTTGCCATATCCGGCAGCGATGCACCGCAAACAGAAGCGCATATGGAGTTTCACTAACTTCCGAGCGGAAATAAAATTCTCGAACTTCCGAGAAAGGCGGGATATTTTCTTAGCATTACAGAGGACGGAAAGTATATTATAACCTATGATATAACAAAACCCGCCGA
>URAN01000071.1 GCA_900545865.1 uncultured Eubacteriales bacterium | reverse complement strand
AAAGGTTTTTTACAAAAAATTTGACCGCTGACTTTAACTTTGTCAGCGGTCTGAGATGCCCTGTCGGACATCTTTTTTTGGTTGTTCGGAAACTTTAAATAATGCAAATGATTATCTCGGTTTTGTGATTTTTATACTCGGCAACAACGGGTACTTCAGCTATATCCGACGACACTACCGTTACTGTACCATCGGGGTTTACTTTAACTTTTTTATTGTCACCGCTCTTAATTTTTATATCCGATTTGTTGATCCCGTCTGCAATCTCCAAAGGCAGCTCGAGCGTTTCTCCCTTGTTTACTTTTATCGCCTTTGTATTAAAACAAATACCATTCTTATTATTTTCATGAACGGCTATAATACAAGTTGCTTCTCTTTTTCCGTCATTGGCTGTCACAGAAACCATTCCAGGATACTTTAAAGTAACCTTTCCGTTTTGGTCAACCTCCGCAACTTTCTCGCGGCTGCTGCGCCATTCTACTTTTCCTTCTGCGCCGATTGTGCTCAATTGAACCGTTTCTCCTACATTTTTTGAAATATAACGTTCATTAACCGCAAAATCGTATACAGGCGTTGTTTCTTTATATCCGCTTATATATTCAACCTCCGGTGATAACATAAAATTGTCATTCCAGCGATCATTGTTGCAATTTACACGGAAACGAATTTTGTCACCTTTTTTAACATCTGTCACAATAGGTTCAACATAGCTTATCGGGGCTGAACTTGTAATACTCTTCCAGCCTGCCTGAGGCCAAATCTGTGTATCGGTATTCTTGATAACTTTAAATTTGACACCGTTTTCGTTTTTCACTCCGCGCTTTATGCTCAAGCCGTTATTAAAATTAATTTGTATTTTCCCGTCATACGGAGCTGTGTACGTTTCAATCAAATCATAGCCCGAACCGGGATAAACCTCTGTCGTTCCGAGTATGTAACCATACTCGCTGTTTTGCTTTTTGTTCTGTGACCAAAGCGGAACTGTAGCAACCCACGCTCCGTCTGCATAATACCCATAATTATACAGCTCGTAATTATCTGTTCCCTTTGCCGCATACTCATATGACCATTCATTATCGGGCTTATTCTCGGATTTTAGCGTAAATTCCGAAGAATATATGCTTTTCGCTTCGGTTTTAAAATTTTTAACATCCTGATACGATACAAATTCACGCTCTGTTAAAGCTATATTGCTTTTATCAAACAAAACATCTTCACTGTTTTTGATTTTAACGCTTGATTTACCGGGGTAATTCGCATTTTTTGTATAGTCATTCCGCTTGCCGAAAACATTGTTTGTTAAAATTGCATTTTTTGTATTGCCGATTTTAATATCGTGACCATAGTTATCTGTGAAATAACATCCGTCTACAACAATATTGCCGTTTGACAAACCGGATTCCGCAATTCCCGTATTTAACGCAGGGGACGGATTAAACATTCCTCCGCTTACTCCTCCGTATCCGCAGTTTTCAAACTTACAGCCTTTTATGACTATATCTCTCGCATACGGACCTTGAGCGCAGTTCGTTTCACCCATCAGAGAAACACCCTGTGAACCTACATTACTGAACTCACAATTTTCAATAACACCGTTCCAGTTTTGAGATAAGACGCCTCTCATAATGGTATCTCTGCCTACACAGTTGCGCATCACATACTTGCCTGCCGAGGCGTCGGTATCCATCATATAGTCAAGCCGTCTGACAATCGAGTCGTCCTCTGCCTCAACCAACAGCCATTCTTCCATTGCACAGAAACCAATCATATTCGCATCCTTCGGCGAAGTATACGGCAGGTCACCCCGTCCTATTCTCTTTACCGATGTCAGCTTTATTGCTCCGAGATAATTTGACTCTCTGTCATAGCAGGCCATAACATCACCGGCACGAACAACGCTGGAATAATACTGAGTACCGAGAATAAATTGATTCTCTTTGAGCTGATATGTATCGTCAAGCGGTTTTCCTTCGGAATCCACCGTATCTCTTGAAGTCTGAGTAACTATGAAATGCCGACCGTTTAAGGCGTATGAATCATCAGAGTTACCCTCGACAAGACAGTCCTCCAATATGATTTCCCCGGACAAATACGACATATGTATTCCGTCGGCTGCCGTGGATAAAAGTCTGTCTTGTGTTGCGCCTTCAGGCTTTTCACCGTATGTAATCTTTACATTTTTTAAGTGAGCAACATCACTCTTGCCTTCTACTCTCTTTGACGGTTCAAACAAAACACCGAATGTTCCGGCACAAACCGTATAGTCTTCAAGAGTTGCGTTCAAACAGCTGACAAACCTTGTGTTCATTGCCGTAAAATTGTTCATTCTCGTGCTTATAAGGTCACCGACCTCATATGCTTGCTGGTTGTAAGGCGCCCAGTTTCTGGCTCTCCAGCGTCTTTCGTATCCGTTGACTTTTGTAAAAGCGTTCAAATTCATTACACCGCAGCCTTTTTTAAATTTATGCGTATCTTTATCGTAAAGATACACAGACAAACCTTCGCCGAAAAAATTCCTGTCCTCAAGCTGATTCGGATAACCTTCATCTATTTCAATTTCCACCCAGTTTCCGTTGTTTGAGTCAACCTCCGTCTTGACAACCTTGCCCTGTGTAAATATCGGATAGATATAGTCTGTTGTAAATCCTCGAACGGTTATGTTATCGCTTTTCGCAAACAGCGCCACGCACAGACCTCTGTTTTTTTCATCACCCAAAGCAGGAGTACAGCCTATAAACTTGACGTTATATCCCTCAAGGGTAAAATCGCTCACACCTGAGATCTCAAAATGACTGACAAGCGTTGTATTCGCCTCAGACGGGTTATAAAGATAATATGTGCCCGGCTGAATAACGACCTTTCTCGCTCCTCTGTTGTATGCCTCTTTTACCTCTTTTGCCATTTCATCGTTTTTATACGTTCCGGGACCGTTTTTGCAAGTATAGTAATGATCGGTATAAAACATTTTATACGCAATCACCGCCGCATCACCGCGTGTCAAATTTGCCTGAGGATTAAAAAATCCCGAATCGTTTTTGATAAATCCCCAGTTCCACATTTTTTTCACATATGGCTGAGCACACCCCGAAACATCGCTGAAATCACGCATATCGCAATTACCGTCTATATCAATTTGATATGCATTTATAAACGCCCTGCAAAGAATTACTGCTGCTTTTTCGTTCGGAACTACGGACGATTCGTCATCAATAAATTTTTGAGATATTACATTGTTCTGCAACAGCTTTTCACTCTTGTTTTCATCGGTGATGTTGAAAAGTCTTGCTGTCATATTGATGAAATCTTCTTTGCTTATTTCTTCTTCGGCGTGAAATAATCCGTCATCTTTATTGGCAACAACCTCTTTTTCAAGCATTTTTTCAATCATTTCCGTTTCGGAAAGACTTTCAAAAGGCTTTGCGGCATCAACAACAACCGTAAACTGTACAGATGTAAGCACTAACGAAAGTATAGCGATGAGAATTATAATTTTGTTTTTCATATTTTACCTCCACCTTTTAGGGAATACTTATTCTATCCGGATATATGCATCTGTTAATATCAATATCCGTAAGATAAATATCAATCACAGCCGCATTTTTTGTATCGATACCGTTTATTTCTATTTCTTTTTCGCCTTCCGACTCAACATCCAAGGCGTCAGTTTCCACAGTCAAAAGAGTTCTTCCGATTTTATCTCTCAGAACCGCAGCTGCTTTAAGAGAAGCCTTTTCGTTTTTATTGTTTTTAACCGAAAAAACAATATTTTGATTCTCCCGATTGTACACAGGCTTGCTGATTATTTCCACATCAGGGTTATCTATCGTTATATCGGCATAATTTATAAGCTTATACTCACGGTTTACGGCATACACTCTTGTTTCTCCCGCCTTTTCGCCTTTTATGATTCCGTCCTTGCTCACCTTAGCAACGGCTTCATCACCGCTTAAATATTCAATCTTGCTATCGCCGAAATCATTTCCCTTGAGTTCAGCTTTAAAATTATCAAATATTTTCCCCGCTTTCAAACTAATACTATCCTCGGTTACACCAATTGACTCGGCAGACTTGTTTGAATTATATGCAAAATCAAATCCAATCCAATTTTTAATTATAATATCGGATTCACCCGTTTTTCTGAGCGCAAGATAAAGCTTGTCGCCTTTATGAACGTTTACCGAAAGTTTTCCAAATACCTCCGACATATTTATTCCGAAGCTTCCGGTTGTTTCACCCACTTGACGGTGTTCTCCTCCGTTATAGTGTGTTGTCGACGCATATTTTCCTTTGTTTTCGCCTTCCGTCAACAGAAACGAATCAAGCTCAATGGTTTTGAGAACAGTATTGTTTAAGATAACCTCAAGCCTTCCGCTTCCTCTTTTTTCCGAAGGCTTCTCCGGATTCAGCGAAAAATAGTTCTCACCTTTGAGTGAAACATCGACCACACCGGACGCAGGTGCGCAAAATACTCTCGCAGACTCATAATAACTTCCCGAATACATACCCCACGATGTTATCACCGCTGTATTGTCTTTAAGTCTGTACATATCGGTTTTACCGTCAGTCATAGCCTTTTCCCAATTATTTGTACCGGGGTTTGCATAAACATATTGCAAGGTAGATATGTCGGTATTATCCGATACTTTTGCCGAAAAATTAGAATATGTATTCACATTTCCGACCATTACACTACATTCATCATATATGTTGGAATCGCTTTCAAGTGTGGCACGTACAATTGTCTGTCCGTTTTTAGCCCCCGTTACAACACCTTCATTTACCGATGCAACAGCCGAATCGTCAGATGACCATATGATTTTTTGTCCCTTATACTCTTCGCCTAATTCTGCTGATAAAACATACGAACTGTTTCGAGCAATACCAATGCTGTGAACGCCGAGCTTAACCCCTGCTTTTTTCGGTTCGGTTACGAATATAGAACAAGACGAGCTTAACTCTCCGTCACTCACGTTTATCCATGCTGCACCGACAGAAACCGCACTGACGTTTCCGTCTGCATCAACCGAAGCAACACTGTCGTTTGTACTCGAAAAAACAAAGTTTCCGCTTTCGGGTATTTCAAGCGTATTATATGCCCCTTTAATCCGAATACTGTCACCAACACAAATATCGGCGGTATATATGTTCAGCCATATTTCACGTTCGGTATTATCGTCAGTGCCTTGATCGGCAAACCCCGCCACGCAACCGGTCATAAGTGCAATCGATACCGACATTAACAAAGCAAGCTTTCTCATAAAGCTTTTGAATTTAGTGTTTTTTCTCATCTTTGCGCACCTCCGTCGATAATCTTACTTATAACAACCGCTGTTTCGGCTCTTGTTGCCGTACCCAAAGGGTTAAACATATTCTCGCCGACACCGTTTATAATCCCTGCTGATTTCATATACGCTATTGCGTCCTTTGCATAGTCGGCAATATCGGATTCATCACTGAAATTGTTTTTATCTGGTTCGATATTATTCAGCTTTCCGACTTTTTTCGCCGCCCGATAAGCCATAACCGCCATATCCTGACGAGTTATTTCGCTTGCTATTCCAAACTCCGTATCGGAAATACCGTTTACTATCCCCGACGCAACAGCTGTTTTGATATAACCGTATGCCCAATGCGTTGAATCAACATCATTAAATCCGAGCTTTATATCACCTTTTAAATTAAGAGCGACAACAAGCATTTTAACAAATTCTTCTCTTGTGACCTTATTGCCGGGCTTAAACGTTCCGTCACCAAAACCGTTTATCACTTTCTTTGAACTCAGCGAGTTTATGTAGTCCTTTGCCCACTCAAAACCGTCAAGGTCTGTGAATAACTCATTATTGGTGTCCGAGGTATTCGTTTGTTCATCTTTGTTTTTATCCTGTTTTATCGGAACAGAAACATTTGAGCCGCCCGAGCCCCCTTTTCCGCCGCCTCCGCCGCTTGAGCCCTGTCCTTTTTGAGGATTTTGAACTTTAACGGCGTATGTTCGTTCGGTTTTTAAATCCTCGGACACAATCTTATATGAAACGTTCTTTGTAAAGTCAACCTTTGACTCACCGCTTATTTGCTTTTCACCGTTCAGATACAGCTCTGCGCCCTGTGACAAAATAAACTTGGGGCTAAGCGACCGTAAATCGGTCCAATTATCCATAACAATTTTTATTTCGCCGCCCGATATTTCCGCACCTTTACCGTTGATTGAAAAGCTTTCAACGACCGCTTCGGCGCCAAGGTTGCTTATAGTTACGCTGCAGGTTGCCTCATTAACACAGTTAAGAGAGCTGACCTTGATCTCAGCCATTCCGTCGGATACATTTTCTCCGGGGGTAAACGTCAGTGTAAAGTCGCCGTTTTCATCAGATTCCGCATCAACAATATCAACAAGCTTTTTATTGGAATCATACATATATCCAAAAACCTTTTCAACGGTATTATGCGATAAATTTCCGTCGATTTTTATCTGCTTTGCAATCCGCTCGCCGTTTTGCTCAACGTACGAAACATAGTTGTTTTTGATGCTTACGCTGTATTCGGCGGCATACGCCGCAGCCGTCACTAAAGTGAAAAAGACTAAGACCGCACACAAAATTTTAGAAACTGCTTTATTATGATACTTTTTCATTTTATGCTACTCCCATCTGTAAATCATTGTCTGATAATGTCCGCCGTAGTTCAAAAGGATAAATACATCATCACCGGTATGAATTTCATTTTTATCGGCAGTTCTGACAGTTTCTTTTTTCATATCGATTAGATATGTATTTATATAGCTTCCGATTTGAATTACTTTTCTTTTACCCTCAGGAATCGTATAGACTACCTGCCTTCCGTCTGTCGCCAAAACCTTTCCGAATGCGGTGTACATATCCGCACGCTGGATGTTGTTCGGAACCGTAGCCCCGTCAGAATAAAGCTCAATCGGGTCTTTTTGAACATTTGGTCTGAACAATATTCGATATTGGTCTATAAATCCGTTGTTTGCCGAGGTATACTGGATCACATCACCAATTTTCAAATCCGAAGCTTTAAAACCGGGGACATTCCAAACCGCCCAGTTTCCCGTTGCCGAACAATCACCTTGATTTTTATCAAAAACATATACTGATTTTTCGGTCCCGGCAACATATCCCGTTATCTTTAGGCACGTGTTTTCGTTATGCAGCGTCTCTGATATATCCGTAACAACCATAGGCGTCGAATATCCGCCGCCGGGCGTACGCCCTCCTGCACCGATATAGTTCACGATCAAGCCGGCAGAACAAAACTCATTGGTATCGTATATGTCAACCGTATAATTTGAACCGCCGCCAAACGTTGCTCCTATCGTATAATTTTTCTCATCCCACACAGTTGATTTATCACAAAGATCGGGGTTGGGAACATTAAATACAACGGTATTCATATTTGCGCTGTATTGAGCGCCCAAAACGTTTCCTTGTGCTTGAAGAGATGTTTTGCTCACATTCTGATAGAAGTTTTTATCGCTTGTTTCGAGGCTGTATACCGGAATTTCCGCTTTGGAAAGCTTTCTGTCATTGTTGAGCTTATATTTAATAACTTTATATTGAGATATGCGGTCAATTGCCTTATCGGCACTGTAAGAAGTTGATTTTCCGTTTTCGATAATCGAAGTCTTTTCCGAAAGTTCAAATTCCTCAATGCGTCCGTTTTCCGTAAAAAGCTTAACCTTTGCCGCCGGGGAAAAACCGTCGTTTTCCGCAGCTTTGGCAATTACGTATCCATAGCTCTCCGCCGTCATACTTATGTATGCGGCAATCTCTCTGTCATTCGACAAAATATACTTTCCCGACACGCCGACATCCAATCTTTTTGCAATCGGATTTTCAGCTTTCAAAAGATCATTATAGCTGTTTGAAATTTTATACTCACTGCCGCCGATTTTCACATAGCTTCCTGTGTCATCCGACCTCTTTTCGGTAATTGTTCCGTTTATATATTCATCCGCAATATATACCCTCAAAAGTTTTTTGTCAGAGCTTTTCAATAAATTCAGAACTGTATTCTCCGTGATTTTATGTATATCCGAAGCTTTTTCTTTATAAAAATATTCCGTCTTATCAAAATCATCGAGCCTTATCGTGTTAAGATTATATGCATCAGTAACAATGTCGGCTTTTAAATCCGTTTTGCCGACAAATACGGTTTCGTATTCAGTGATACGTATAACCTCATATACGCCGTCCGAATCGTTATCTATAAGCAATATTCCGCCGGATTTAATATCAAATGTATCGTTATTTATACTGCTCGTGCCAAAGTTTCCGAGATAGGTTTCATTATAAATTACCGTCGCTCCGTCGGATAACTTGATTTTCTTGGGCTTATCACCTGTTTCATCATATAAAACCCCGTTATTAAATGAGAATTTATCGTATTTCAGCGACAAGGTTTTATTGTTTCCGTATGCGGTAATATAATATGCTTGTTTATCACGGCTGTCTTCCGAAGAGATATATGCCGTAACGCACTGTCCTATCAAAGCATCGGCTTTGTCATATTTATAATTTACGCCTTCAATCTGTACCTGACCTTCGCCACAGGGTGCACCTAAATTATTATAAAGCGATGTGTATTCGTTTCCCGTAACAATTCCTTCTATTTTGTTGATTTTCAGGAAATATGTGAGGACAATATTATTTTTGTTTTTTTTCATTTCAGCATAGGTTTGTCCGTTTGAACGTACAATCTTTTCCGAATACATAACGCACAGTTCAAGTGCATTGTTAAAAATTTCAGCTACATCCATACGCCGCATCTGATCTTCATTTTCAAATGTCAATCCGTCGGTTAAATCGGTATGCGCAAAATCTCTGAGCTTTCCCGCACCGAGTTCATCAATTCTGTTATCATAACCCGCCGCATATAAAATTGCTTTTTCTACCTCCGCATATGTTACTATGTCATATGGTCTAAAATACCCGTTTCCGTCACCTCTGAATATACTGAGCTCGTATGCCGTTCCGATGTATCCGGCATTTTCGGTACCGAGGGGAACGTCGGTGAAAACCTGTCTGTCTTTTTTCTCGCCGAACCGGAATAATTTGGCAAGAACGCCGCTGAATTCAACCCGCGTCATATACTTTTCAGAGTCATATTCATCAAACCTGTCGGGGACAAATATTCCCAATGCTGTCATCAATCTAACGCTTTCCTCAGCCTTTTCTGCGTCACCGCCTTCCGCACGGCATTGAGCCGTGCAGAAAGACGAAACGCATACGGTAAAGGTCAGCATAAAGACTGTCAGTTTTTTAATCCTGTTCATAAATCCTGCCATATTATATTTCTCCTGTATCTAAATTTATAAATTTTCTAAATTCTCGCTATAGCATTTCGGTTTCAGGTTTTCATCCCACATAAACGCCTTAACGGTGTTATTTCCGCTTATCATCATATTAAAGGAAGTAATATTGTCTGCATTCGTCGCCTGTGTTTTTACGTTTAGCAATCTTCCGTCAGCATATTCTGCCGCATAAACGATGCCGTTTGAACATTTTCCGCCTTTCACGGTTACAGAATTGCCATCCGCTGATTTTTTAACGCTCAAGCTTTTAACCGAAACATTCAAGGTTGTCTTTTTGCCCTGAGCATCCAGAATACAAACTTCTGTTTTCCCAACCATATTCGCTTTAATTTTTCCGCCGATTACAGACACAATATCATCGTTTAACGACACCGCTGTTCCCGCTGTAATATCCGAAAAATCATATTCCTCACCGGGTACAAGCGTAATGTTGTGAGCATCAGCCGCCGATTCTTTCGTTATACTGTCGTATGTAATGTTAAACAGGCTTTTATCGGCTTTAACATTTATATTAGGTGTAAGCCAATAGTTTCCGTTTACCGAATCATATGCCAAAGTAAAGAGTATCTCCTCACCCTTTTGCACATCTAACGTTTTTGTTGCAAAGTGATCCTTGAATCCCGTAGGATTAGTTATCGTTTCTTTAGGATTGTCAAATCTATAATCGTAAACGACTTGATTTTTCTGTATCACCTTAAACGGCATATTACATCTGTTTATCTCAATTTCATTGTCATTAACCCCAACATTAACTTTTATCTTTCCGCTTTTCGGTGCACGGAAAACAAGTATTACATCCTTACAAGTAGCTTGAGAACCATAGCGTCCCGGATTCAATCTGAAACTGGTCTTATTGTCCGACGGCATATGAACCGAGCTGAGTATCCAGTAATCAGCTCCCGAATTCCCGGAGCCAGACACAGTCGCTCTATCTGCATCACCGGCACTCCCCGGCTTATTATATTTGTTCATAAGGGTATAATCGGTAACTCCGTATGACGCATAACCGTACTTCCAGAGATAATGGTTAGCGTAATTTGCGGGCAAAACAACATTCTCAATATTATCATCATATCCCTTCAAAAGCTCGGTTCCTGTGACATAAGCTGTTTCATAGGTTCCGTATGCACAGCCGCCGACCATTATTGTTGCTGTTGCCGTTACATCGCCGCTTTTCGCTATAATCTCAATCATTCCGTATGCACCGTTCTTTGCTTTAACGGTCATATCTTCAGTGTTAAATTGATACATATCACCTTTGAGAGAACCATCGGTTCCCCATTCTTTCATCCATTTGGAAGCATAACAGGTATAACTTACATTATTGTCCGCCAATGTTCCCTTCAAATTGAGCTTCGCCTCGCCTTTAAGACCTTTTTCCGCATCGTCGGCACCTGTTCCGCTTATTTCAAAAAAGTTTTCTTCAAAGTAGAGTTTTGGATCATATACCTCAACAGCACAAATTGCCTTTTTGTTTCCGTGCTTAGCTGTAACAACGGTTGTTCCGGGTTTAAGTGCATTAACCGTATTTCCGTCAATGCTTACGATGTCATTTTGCGAATCTATTAAAGATAGCGTAATATCTGTTTCGTACGGAGTTCCCGCTTTCATTATGCCTTTTAGGATAAAGCTTTCACCAACAGCAATTCTTTTATAGTCGCTGCTCAATACAAGCTTGTTGTCATTTACGTTAATTTCTGTAACCGTTCCCGCATATGCCATATCATTATTAAATGCAACCGAATAAATTTTACAAGATTTTCCCATTTGGTCATTCTTTACATCAACGGTTCCGTTCTCGTCAACAGTTGCAACGCTCGTGTCGGACGATGCATACTTTATAACGCTGTTTTCCTTGCTTGCTGCGGCATTAAGCTTTACATTTTCGCCCGCACCCGCATCTATACTTTGCGGAGCATTTATGTATGAGTCGTTATCGCTTCTTGTGAAATTAAATTCAAACGCTTCATACCAAGCTTTTAATATCGCCAATTTATCCGAGGTGGTTACGCTGCTCGGCATCATTGCTCTGATATAAACATAATCCCCTGCTTTCACCTGTATATCAAGGCCTTTGTGACTTCCGTCCGTACTGCTGATTGTCGGCGGTGCTTTTTTGTCTGTAATTTCGCTTACATCGCAAAAATACTTTTGTTCATTATTGAGATAGATTCCCACATCGGCATAATTCAATGCATCACCGGCCAAAAAGCCGTCTTTCACACCGTAATTTAATGCCACATTAACATTTCCGTCATACGGCGCCTTAAATGCAAATGCACCCTCTCCGTTCTCGCCGCATACGATTGAGTTGTCTGATACATATCCGTATTTCTTATCTCCGTTATTAAAATTCCTGCCGTTTCCTGTTGTTAGTATCGGATAGTGTATGTATTTTTGTTCGGCATTATCGTAATACATATATTGAATAAGTTGATTTTTGTTATTAAAAGCCGCATCTTTAGTGAAAGTATATTGCTGAGAATAATAATCTTTCATCCCAACAGTACTGTTTCCGACCGATTTTGTCGCATATACCGCACACGAATCACTATAGGTTACACCGTCTTTTTCCGCTGTTGCCGTTATAACGGAAAAAAGATTCCCCTGATTGCCCGTAAACACAGCAACTCCGTTATCTACGGTACAACACCATTTGTTACTTGTTGTCCACGTAACATCGGATTTGTTAATTCCTCCGGAAGTTTCAAAGTCAATGATTACTTTTGAACCCTCGGTCTGCTTCCCTGTTACATATGCGGGCGTTATGCTGACTCCCGGCTTTCTTTCATAAACGGTAACGTAACAGGTTTTTGAATTAATGACATTATCTGTTCCCTCTGTCGTTTTAGCCTCAATAACAGCATTTCCTTCTTCCTTTGCCGTAATAACGCCATTGCCGTCAACCGTTGCAACATCTTGGTTGTTAGATGTCCACTCGACCGTTTTCCCTGTGAAATTTACAAGATTAAGCTTATACTGCGTACCTTGTTGCATCGTCTTGTAATTCGTTTGAATTTCAAACGTACAGCCTTCAATTGTCTGCTGCGACGGGTCGCCTTCAGCAAAGGCAGCAGGCAGGACAACCGAAAAACTGTTGAGTGCAACAGCCAGTGAAACACCAATCCTACATAATCTCTTTAACATAAAAATCTTCCTCTCTGTAAATGAATTTTATTTTATGATTTTATAATTTGCGGGAAATAAATTTTTCCGATCCTTTACACCTTACATTATATCAGCTTGTTACTTTTTTTCAATGCATTTAACTGCACATAATATGCACAAAACGGTTAGTTACCCTTAAAATTTTGTCTGAATTTCCTTAAAATTATATTGAAATTTATTTTAAAATGTGTTATAATCGTTTAAGAGTAAATCTTCAGATGCCGCATATTAATTTTAAAATGGGGTGAAATTGTGAATACGTACTTTAAAGGGATGGACGAAAAGAAAATCTCTTCATCAAATAATTACTTAAACATTGATGATTGTGGAAGATTAAGCAGATGTTCTTATCGAATTATTCGAGAGGAAGGATCTTTTAACTATCATATTGTATATGTTGTATCCGGTAAATGGGAGGCTGTGTATAATAACGAAACATACTCTCTGAGCGAAGGCAATTTTATTTTTTACTATCCGAACCAACCGCAAAATTATGCTTTTTACCCTGAAAATGACGGATGCGAGGTTCTTTGGCTGCATTTTTCCGGAAGTGCGGTAAGAGAAATTTTAAATGACCTTAACTTTCTGCCCGGCGTGTACAGGTGTCGCAAATCGGAATCAATTATATCAAGTTTTTCCAAGCTTATACACGAGGACAGGCTCAAGTCAATGTATCATAACACCGCAAAGAATTCTCTTGCCATATACCTATTATTGGCAATGGCACGCAATATCGCATTAAACAGAAACGTTCCTTGGGATACAAGAACGGCTGACCTTGACATAAATCGCGTTGTTACGGAAATGTACCAACAATACAACAATGAGTATAATCCCGAACATTATGCGGAAATCTGCGCTATGAGCGTAAGCGGCTTTTCACATAAATTTAAGCGGATTCTTGGGGTTGCGCCAAAAAAATATTTTATGAACATTAAAATCGATACTTCAAAAGAGCTGCTGAGTTTTACAAACCTCAGTATAAAAGAAATAGCAAATAAAGTCGGATTCGAAAATTCGCTCTATTTCAGCCGCTTATTTAAGCAAGAAACGAATTTATCTCCGTCCGAATATCGAAATAAATCAAAATTTTAAACAAAAATATCAACATTTACATTAAAAAGCAGGTTATACCTCCTGACTAAAGCTATAGAATATGATATTTATATTAACCCTTAAAAGAAAAGATAATTTTGAATTAAAAATCGTACAAAAAAATACAACAGAGGTTTTAAGGCTGTTGTATTTTTTTATCATATACATTATATCAAAAATTATCGAATAAGTTCAATCTCCGACGGAGCCGATATATTTATTTTTGTCTGCGTTTTGTGTACTATCCTAAGATATTCGATTGCGCTTTTAAAATGCAAATATTATATTTCCTCTATTTTTATAAGATAAGCAGAGAACAAAGGCATTTTTAAATATGACGATATACTTTCGCCCGTAACCGTTTCATCTCTCACAAGTTCTTCGTTATGATTTTCATCGAGAAGATAGTAAGAAACTTTTCTCTTTTTGCTGCCCATATTCTCAAAGCTTATTTTAACATCCATTTCATCCGCATTGTCATTATCATCGAAATACGAAACGACAAACGCCATTGAGTTTTCACCCTTTGCCGCACAACTGAACAATTTATCGCATACGCTTTCGGTTTTAACCGATTCTCCAAGCTTAACAAGTTCGTTGAACATACGGAACGGATAATAGCCTTTGAGCCTTTCGCATACATAATCAGTTGCGAACATTCCGTTCATTGCGCACGGACGAGCATCGTAATACATCAGCATATCGAGGGGTCTGTACTGTGATTCAAACATTACAGCCGCCGTAAACGCCGCACCTTTGATAC